>NZ_JAAGPC010000174.1:0-18185 GCF_017104595.1 Burkholderia sp. Tr-20390
TGACCGCGCACATCGGCAGCCACAGAATGTTCTGGATGCCAAAGTGTGCGGCGACGTAGCCGCCCATCGCCGGCGCGATGCCGCCGCCGAAGATCTCGCCGACCCCGACCACCACGCCGATCGACGTGATCGGGCCGTTCCTGTTCACGGGGCTCCGTTTCCTGCTCGGCGCGCTGGTGCTGGTGCCGCTGCTGATGCTGAACACGGCGTCGCGCACGCAACTCGCGGCGATCCGCCGTGAGCCGACGCTGCTGCTGCCGGGCCTCGCGCTCGGCGGGCTGCTGGCGGTATCGATTTCGCTGCAGCAGATCGGCCTGCAGTACACGCGCATCGCCAACGCGGGCTTCATCAGCTCGCTGTACGTCGTGATCGTGCCGCTGATGGGCGTGTTCGCCCGTCACCGGATCGGCCCGGGCACGTGGTTCGGCGCACTGCTCGCGGCGATCGGCCTGTATTTCCTCAGCATCAACGAGCAATTCTCGGTGCTGTACGGCGACTGGTTCCAGCTCGCCGGCGCCGTGATCATCGCCGCGCACGTGATGGCCGTCGGCCATTTCGCGAAGCGCCACAATCCGCTCGTGCTCGCGTTCATGCAGTTCGTCGTGTGCGGCGTGGCGTGCCTCGCGGTCGGCCTCGTCATCGAGCCGGTCAGCGGCACGATGCTGCGCAACGCGCTGCCGACGCTGCTGTACGGCGGCCTGCTGTCGGTCGGGGTCGGCTATACGATGCAGGTGGTCGCCCAACGCGACGCGGCGCCCGCGCACGCGGCCGTGATCTTCAGCATGGAAGGCGTGTTCGCGGCGATCGCCGGCTGGGCCGCGCTCGGCGAAACGCTGACGCTGCGCGCGCTCGTCGGCTGCGCGCTGATGCTGGCCGGCCTGCTCGCGTGCCAGCTGCTGCCGAACGGCGACGCCCGGAAAAAGGACGAAGACGCGCTCCCGGCGTGACACGCACCGTCCCTATAATGACGGTTCGCGTGACTTCCACGCCAACCGCTTCCGACAGGCCAGCTCCGTGACGTCCACTACCGTCGATCCCGCCGCCGACCTGCTGCGCGAACGCGCAGCGCATTACGCCACCCAGGCGGCGCTGTTCCTGCGCGACCAGGCGCTCTCCACCGCGTCACACGACCTGCGCAGCCCGCTGAACGCGATGCATAGCTGGGCGTACGTGCTCGAACGCCAGCTCGCCAACGCCGATCCGAACCTGCAGCGCGCGCTCGCGGGCATCCGCACGGGCATCGACCAGCAGGTTACGCTGATCGACGACGTGCTCGACGCGCCGCGCGCCGAAACGCGCACGCTCGCCGTCAAGCCGCAGCCGTTCGCGCTGCGCGCGCTGCTCGACGACACGATCGCGCTCGCCCGTTTCGCGCTCGCCGACGCACGGCAGGTCGCGCTCGACGCGACGCTCCCGGACGGCGAACCGTCGCTGACCGCCGACCGCGAACGCATCGCACAGGCGCTCTGGACGATGCTCACCGCCGCGGTCGAAGCCAGCGCCGCCGGCAGCCGCGTGACGTTTGCGTGCGCGCGCGACGGCCTGCAGTTCACCGCGCGCGCCACGTGTACCGTCAACGCCGACACGCTCGCCGATCCCGCGCAACCGCATGCATTCGAATCGTTCGCACGACGCGAGATGCTGCGCGAGCGCGACGCCAAGCGCGTCGCCTGGACGCTCGCGCTTTGCCAGCGCGTCGCGCTCGCACACGGCGGCACGTTCACGCACGACGCGTTCGTCGACGGCGCCACGGCCACCATCACGCTCTCCGTCCCCGGTGAGGCGCCGGTGTAAGCAATCGGCCGCCCGACACATTACAAATTCCTTTCTGGCTCTATACTGACGGGCCTGTCATAACCGGAGTGCTTCTTTGTTACAGATCTTCGCGCTCATCGGCGCGTTGTTCCTGGTGGCCCTGAACGGGTTCTTCGTCGCGGCCGAATTCGGCCTCGTCAAACTGCGCGCCACGCGCGTCAAGACACTGGCCCGCAAGCACGGCCTGCGCGGCCGCATCCTCGGCATCGTGCACGGCCGGCTCGACGCGTATCTTTCCGCGTGCCAGCTCGGCATCACGCTTGCATCGCTCGGCCTCGGCTGGGTCGGCGAACCGGCCTTCGCGCAACTGCTCGGCCCGCTGCTCGACCTGATCGGCGTGGAATCCGAACGCGTCGTGCACCTGATCTCGCTGGTGTTCGCGTTCTCGCTGATCTCGTTCCTGCACATCGTCGTCGGCGAGCTGGCGCCGAAATCGATGGCGATCCGCCAGCCGGAGAAGGTCGGCCTGTGGGTCGCGCTGCCGCTCTATGCGTTCTACTGGGCGATGTATCCGGCGATCTGGGTGCTCAACAACAGCGCCAACGCGGTGCTGCGGCTCGCGGGGCTCTCGGCCGACCACGGCAGCGACGCCCACTACTCGACCGACGAGCTGAAGCTGATCCTGCGCAGCCGCCGCAGCACGGCCGGCAATCCGGCCCAGCCGGCGCGCGGCACGTACAGCAACGACGAGTGGAACACGCTCGCGCATTCGCTCGACTTTTCGTCGATGACCGTGTCGGACCTGATGCGGCCGGCCCATGAAATGATCGGCCTGCGCCGCGACCTGCCGCTGCCCGACAACATGGAGATCGTCGCGCGGCACCGCTTCAGCCGCTATCCGCTGTTCGAGGACGCATCGCGCGAACAGGTGAGCGGGCTGATCCACCTGAAGGACCTGCTGCTCGCGCGTCACGCGGGCGCGGCGCTGGAAGACCTGTCGGACTACGTCCGCCCCGTGCAGTACGTGCGGCCCGACACGCCGGCGCTCGACCTGTTCCGCCGCTTCCGCAAGGGCGCGCCGCACTTCGCGCTGGTCGGCAACAAGGGCGAGAAGCCGATCGGCTTCCTGACGCTCGACAACCTGCTCGGCGCGCTGGTCGGCCAGATCCACGACGAGTTCCGCCAGGGCGACGCCGACTGGAGCCGCCTCGACGACGGCACGCTGATGGGCAAGGGCAGCCTGCCCGTCGTGTCGCTCGAGCAGGCGCTCGGCATCGACATCGACGAAGGACGCGCGGAATCGGTCGGCGGCCTCGTGATCCAGGCGCTCAGCGACCTGCCGACCGAAGGGCAGCGCGTGTCGTTCGACCGCTTCGACGTCGTCGTGAAGAAGATGAACGGGCCGCGTATCGTGCTCGTGCGCGTCTACCCGAAGATCTCGAAAGAGGCCGACGAATGACGGCCGCGCCGCGCCGCACGCGATGAACGCCACGCTGCCGCGCTGCTGCGTGATCACGCCGGAGCCGGCGTCCGCGTCGGCGGCCGATTGCGCGGCGTTCCTCGACCGGCTGTCGGCCGTGCTCGCGCGCGGCGAGACGCTCGTGCAACTACGCGTGAAATCGCTCGACGCAGCCGCGTTCGCGCGACTCGCCGCCGAAGCGCTCGCGCGCTGCGACGCAGCCGGCGCGCATCTGATGCTGAACGGGCCGATCGATGCGGCCGGCGTGATGCGGCTCGACGGCGCCGGCTGGCATCTCGACGGCACCGCGTTGCGCGCAGCCACGCAGCGGCCGTTGCCGGCAGGAAGATGGGTGTCCGCCGCCTGTCACACGCGCGACGACCTGCGGCTGGCCGCGCGCGCCGGCGCGGATTTCGTCACGCTGTCGCCCGTGTTGCCGACGCTCAGCCATCCCGGTGCGCCGGCGCTCGGCTGGGCACGGTTCGGCGCGCTGGCCGCCGAGGCCGCCATGCCCGTCTTCGCGCTCGGCGGCATGACACGTACCCACCTCGACGATGCACGCCGCCACGGCGCCTACGGCATCGCAGGCATTCGCGGGTTCTGGTAGTTCGGGGATTGTCCTGCAGTGTAGCCGGGCGCAGATGCGCCCGGCCGCTCAAACGCTTACCCGCTCAGGTCGTCATGCGTTCAGGTTCGGACGCATGCCGCGCCAGGCGCCGTCATCGATGCGACGCGCATCGTGCGTGAGCGCATACCGGTTGACGTCACCCGTCAGCCACGCGACGAGCGCATACGGCGGCAACACGCCTTCATCGACCCGGTCGCGCGCACGCGCCGGCGTCTCGAACACGACCCGCCCGCTCGGCGCATCGAACGGCACCGCGTCGGGCGACAGGTTCAACGCGATCGTCAGCGTCTCGTCGTCGGCGAGCCGCCATGATGCGAGCAGCGCGTCGGCATCGCCGTCGCCGTCCGACTTCAGCGCTCGCGCCTCCTGCGGCCGGCAATCGGACAATCGCGGCGCGATCAGCTTCGCGCGCACCGCAAGCGCCGACTGCACGAAATGCGCGCGATCGGCATCGCGCGCGGTTTCGTCGAAGATCAACGGGATCTGCGGCGTGAGCAGCGACAGCGCCAGTGCGGCCAGACCGGCCGCCTGCCCGTGGTCGCCCTGCCCGCAGTCGCGCCACGCGCCATCGGACAGCACCAGCGACGTCAACGACAGCCCGCTGTCGGCAGCCATGCCTTCTCCCGACCCGGCCGGCTGGAATGCGGCCCCGGCCGCGGTCAGCGCGCGGGCGAGCGTGTGGATCGACTGGTGCATGGAAATGCCTTCGTGGGCCGACGTATCGCGCCCCGTCAGCCGATGCAGCGCGCGTTCGCCGCAGCCGTTCCACTGCGCATCGAAATGGGTATCGGCAAGATGCGCCGGATGCCGCTCGCTGCCGAGGACGAGATGGATCAGCCGGTCGGCCGGCACGGCCGCGCGCACGCGATCCGCGATCTCGCGCAGCCACGACACGCCGATCCGGTCGGCTTCGCGCAGGCGCAGCCCGTCACAACGGTACTCGTCGATCCAGTACAGCGCGTTGTCGCAGAAGAAATCGCAGACTTCCGGATGATCGAGCGCGAGCGGCGGCGCCTGGAGCGGATCGTCACGCGTATGGAAGAACGGCGCCGCGTAGTGGCGCAGCGCCTCGGTGCCGCTGCCGAAGCGCGCGTAATCGAGTTCCAGCAGCACCGCGAGACCGTAGCCGTGCGCGTCGTCGATCAGTGCCTTCAGCGCGTCGGGGCCGCCTTCGGCCGCGAGCGGCGCGAACGGCAGGCTGTCGTGCGGCGACGCGAGCAGTTCCAGCGCGGTCACGCCGAGCCGCGCGAGTTGCGGCAGGCGCCGGCGCACGCCGTCGAAGCCGCCCACCGCGTGCGGGCGAATCGCATAGAGCGCGATGTCTTCCCATGCGCGCCCGTGCCAGAACGTGTTGCGCCACGTGAACGCGCGCGGATCGATGACCTCGCTCGGGCCGTTGAGCCCTTCGGGTTGCGAGCGCGACGCGGGATCGGGAATCGATACCGCATCGTCGAGGCGATAGCGATAAAGCGCACCCGCACCGCAATCGGCAAAGACCTCGAACCAGTTCGTGCCGGCCGCCGTCATCGGGACGAGCAACGGGCCGAAGCCGGTATCGAGTTCGAGCTGGACCTGCGTGCTGCCCGGCGCCCACACGCGAAAATGCGTGCGCGGCGTCGCGCCAAGCGCGCCACAGGGCTGGGCGCCGAACGGCAAGCAGTGAATGTAGTGCTGCGCATACGGATCGTGCGGACAATCGGACATCATGCGCTCCTCGTGCGTGCCGAGCGGCATGGCCGCGCCAGCGGGGCGCGGCGCATCGGGGCCCGGCATGCGACGGCCAGGCGGGGGGAGAGAACCGAGTATGCGCCGGATTCGCTACCGCGATGCATCGCATCCGGACATTTTTAAATACGAATCGACCCCGGGAAAACCCGCAATCCTGCCGGTCCCGACGAGTCGGGTAGCAGTCATACCGGAATGGCTGCTCGCCTTGTTGCACCGGCCGCGCACGCTTACGCTCTGCGCCATGCTCGCGGACACGACGTCCGCGCCCGACCCGAGGAACCCGCCATGTCGCTTCCCGCCAGCGCCGCCAAATTCGATCCGGCACGCGCGCACGAATACGCCGAGCAATCCCGCATCGCGCTCGCCGGCTACGATGCCTGCCACGAACTCACCGCGTGCATGCTCGCGTCGGCGATCGCGGCGCCCGACGCGCGGATCCTCGTCGCGGGCGCGGGCGGCACCGGGCAGGAAATCTGCGTGGCGGCCGCGCTCGAGCCGGGCTGGCAGTTCACGGCCGTCGACCCGTCCGCGCCGATGCTCGCGCTCGCGCGCTCGAACGTCGAGGCCGCGGGTTTCGGCGCGCGCACGGCGTTCGTCGAGGACGGTGTCGATGCGTTGCCCGACACGCCCGCGTTCGACGGCGCGACGCTGATCGGCGTGCTGCACCACGTCCCCGGCGACGAAGCGAAGGCGGCGCTGCTGCATGCGATCGCGCGGCGCCTGAAACCCGGCGCGCCGCTCGTGCTCGCCGGCAACCATCGCCGCTACGCGGACCACCCTCGCCTGCTCGGCGCGTGGCAGCAGCGCTGGCGCATGAAAGGCGCGACGCCCGACGCGGTGCGCGCGCAACTCGCGAAGATCCTGCAGGGCGCCGATCCGCCCGCGTCCGAGGACGCCGTGTTCGGCCTGCTGAGCGATGCGGGCTTCGATGCGCCGCTGCGCTTCTTCGCGAGCCTGTTCTGGAGTGCGTGGATCGCGGTGCGGCTCGCGTGATGGCGCGGGGTGGCCGGCTAGGCGCGGCCGGCCAGGCGCCGTTCGTCACGGCGCGCAACGCGTTTCGCGTATGCGCCCTCCGCGCTGGGTATGATGTCGTTCCCGCCCCCACTCCCGGCGTCGACATGCTCACCGTCCATCACCTGAACAACTCGCGCTCGCAGCGCGTGCTCTGGCTGCTCGAAGAACTGGATGTGCCGTACGAGATCGTGCGCTACGCGCGCGATCCGAAGACGATGCTGGCGCCGCCCGCGTTGCGCGCGATCCATCCGCTCGGCAAGTCGCCGGTCGTCACCGACGACGGCCGCACGTACGCCGAATCGGGTGCGATCATCGAATACCTGGTCGAACGCTACGGCAACGGGCGCCTCGCGCCGCCGCCCGGCACGCCGGCGCGGCACGACTACACGTACTGGCTGCATTACGCGGAAGGGTCGGCGATGCCGCCGCTGCTGCTCAAGCTCGTCGCGCTGCGAATCGCGCACGCGCCGATGCCGTTCTTCGCACGGCCGATCGCGCGCAAGATCGCCGACACGCTGCAATCGAGCTTCGTCGATCCGCAGATCGCCCTGCATCTCGGCCATGTCGACGACACGTTGGGCCGCACCGGCTGGTTCGTCGGCGACGGTTTCAGCGCAGCCGACATCCAGATGAGCTTTCCGCTCGAAGCCGCGACCGCCCGCGGGGGCGGCAGCCGCTATCCGGCGATCGCGCGTTTCCTCGACGCGATCCACGCGCGGCCCGCGTACCAGCGGGCGCTGGAGCGCGGCGGCCCGTACGACCTGCTCAAGTGACGCTGCGAATCGCCCTGGCCTGCGTCAGCTCAGCAGGCCCGCCGCGACGTTGATCGACAGCCCGAGCACGGCCATGTTGAAGTAGAACGACAGGATCGACTGCGCGAGCACCGAGCGTCGCGCGGAACGGTTCGCCAGCGACACGTCGGCCGTCTGCGACGCGACCGCGAGCGTGAACGCGAAATACAGGAAATCCCAGTAATCGGGTTCGGGGTTCTTGTCCGGAAAGCGCAGCGCGCGATCGTTGCTCGGCGAGCCGTAATAGAGCCGCGCATAGTGCAGCGTGAAGATCGTCGGGATCAGGAACCACGCGCCGAACAGCGTCGCGCCCGTGATCGCGTAATGGCTGAGCCCCGCGCTGAAGCCGACGCTCTTGGCGGTCGCGAGTTCGATCGCGATCGCGGCGACGCTCGCGACGGTTGCAAGGCACACGACGGTCAGCACGGTCGTCGCGTTTTCATCCTCGCGGATCGCGATTTCGCGCACCTGGTGATGGTGCGCGGTAATCATGCGCACCCACATCAGCAAGAGATACAGCCAGATCGCGCAATCCCAGCCGATCAGCGCACGCACGGTCGGACGCAGCGAAAACGGCAGCAGCACCGCGCACAGCAAGCCGGCGACGAACGC
Organism: Burkholderia sp. Tr-20390; assembly: GCF_017104595.1. Taxonomy (NCBI): domain Bacteria; kingdom Pseudomonadati; phylum Pseudomonadota; class Betaproteobacteria; order Burkholderiales; family Burkholderiaceae; genus Burkholderia; species Burkholderia sp. Tr-20390. The sequence goes on from NZ_JAAGPC010000174.1 coordinate 7,988, forward strand.
CGCGACCATGCGCGGCCGGTTGCGTAATACCTGCGGATAAAGCGTCATCATGTGATTCCGAAAGCAAATGGAAAGGGTTCGGCCGGCGCGCGGGACATACCGCCGCGCCGCACCGGCGGGTATTGCCCCGATTATCGTCATTCCATCGTGACGTGGCGATGGGGGCGCGAGCGCCTAAGATATTGGGATGACTGCCACCGCCCCCCTCTGCCGCCATCCGGCGAACACGGTCGGCCGCGACTTCGTCGTCGGCGACCTGCACGGCTGCGTGGATGTGCTGCGCGCGCTGCTGCACGACATCCGCTTCGATCCGGCCCGCGACCGCCTGTTCTCGGTCGGCGACCTCGTCGACCGCGGCCCGGCCTCCGAAGCCACGCTCGACCTGCTCGACCGCCCGTGGTGCCACGTCGTGCGCGGCAATCACGAGGAAGTGCTGAGCCTCGTGGCGCGCGGCAAGCTGTCGCCCGACGCGTGGCGCGGGATCGGCGGCGACTGGGGTGCCGACCTGCCGCCGGAACGGCTGCACGCGCATGCGGCGCGCGTCGACGCGCTGCCGCTGGTGCGGGTGATCGGCGACGGCCCCGGGCGCTTCAACGTGCTGCATGCGGAATTCTTCGGCTCGGACGCCGATCTCGACACGGGCAGCTATGCGCACGACGTGCGCGAGCGGCTGATCTGGGGCCGCGATCTCGTCCAGGGGCTCGCCGATCCGGCGCGGCAGGCCGGGCTGTCGCTGACCTGCACCGGGCACACACCGGTGCGCGCGCCGCAGCGGATCGGCGCGCAGTGGTTCATCGACACGGGCGCGTTCGCTCCGGCCGGGCGGCTCACGCTCGCCGAGCCGCGCACCGGGCGCATCTGGTCGATGACGCAGGCCGAGGCACGCGAACGCCACGCGGGCGACTGGCCGCTGCCTTGAGGCGCCGATAGGTGCTGATCGGTGCTGACGCGCGCGAGCGGCCCCTAGCCGACCTGGTTCAGTTCGAATACCGCATCGACGGCCGAGCCGTTCCAGTTGTATTCGAGGTAGGCCGCGTGATGGCAGTCGCGCAGCAGCGCGGTGCGGAACGCCGCCAGGCACTCGCCGCGCGGGTCGCGCACCGACGGATAGACGATCCCCGCACCGCCCGTATTGCGCACCGCGCGACCAAGCGCCTGCCCGGCGCTGTAATCGAGCGGATGCAGCAGCGCCGGATCGCGTTTCGGCCACGTGCGGATGTCGGCCACGTCGCCCTGCGCGATCACCGTATAGAGCCGCATTTGCTGGCGCATCGGCGGCTCCTTGGTCGCTTCCAGGAACAACGCGCTGTGATACCGCGTTTCGGCGATCGCCGTGTCGCGCGAACGCGCGCAGTAGAACACGCCGTAGCTGCCGTCGGAAAAGCGGCTGCCCTGCGGATTCAGGTGCGTGAACGCGGCCATGATCGGCCCCCAGCCCTGCCCGTAGCGGCGCTCGGCGGGCGGCACGAGGTCGAGTGTGCCGACTTCGTTGCGGATGCGGTCGTTGGTCAGCGATTCGAGTGCGTAAAGCGCGTCGAAATCGTCCGCCGAGGCTACGCGGTCGAACAGGTTGATCGCCGGGAAACGGGTGGGGATCACGCGATAGGCTGGCGCCCAGTCGACCACGGTCGTGGGCCATTGTTGTGCTTGGATCGGCATGGTCACGCCCAGCCACCTCGCATTGCGTCGAGATATTGCCGGACGGCGACCAGATCGCCGACGTTGCCGGCGAGCATCCGGTCGAGTGCGCGCTTGCCGCCGAACGGCGCCGCATCGTTCGGCCGCTTGACCCACGCATCGGCCGCGGCCGGCTGCGGCAGCAGGATCTGCAGCGCCTTGTAGATGCCGAGCAACAGCGATAGCCGTTCGAGCGTATCGCGCGGCAGCCGGGCCGATTCCGGCGAGGCCTTCCACTTGAAGAACGTCGAACGGCCGGGCGACCCGAGCAGCACGATCTGCTCGTCGATCGTCAGTTCCCAGTCGCGCGCGATGTTGAAAAACGCGCGCAGGCCGGCCGCCGACATCTGCGCGACCGAGGCCTGCGGCGAGGCGGAGTGCGATTCATAAGCGGGCCGTGACATGATCGTTAGTCTCGAAACGAATTTACTAACAAGATTAGTCCATTTTCGTATTTTTGCAAGGGTCGAGACCCGCCGATCGATCCGCCCATCCGACAAAACGATATTTTTTGTCCATTCTGGACTCGTATTTTATTTTCTGCGTTAATGGCCGTGCGGACACCGCGCGCAGACGCGGTTCGTATCCGTGAAACCGTGTCGCACAGAAACCGGAAGCACCCCGCCAAGGAACGCACCATGAAGAGACTGATTGCCGCTGTTTCGATCGCCCTGCTCGCGGTATCCGCAGGCCCCGCCGTCGCGAAGGACTGGACCACGATCCGCTTCGGCACCGATGCCAGCTACGCGCCGTTCGAGTCGAAGGCGCCCGACGGCAAGCTCGTCGGCTTCGACATCGACCTCGGCAACGAGATCTGCGCGCGCCTGAAGGCGAAGTGCGTGTGGCTCGAGAACGATTTCGACGGGATGATTCCGGCGCTGAAGGCGAAGAAGTTCGACGCGGTGCTGTCGTCGATGTCGATTACGCCGCAACGTGCGCAGCAGATCGGCTTCACGACGAAGATCTACAACCAGCCGACGCGGCTCGTCGTGAAGAAGGGCTCGCCGCTGCTGCCGACGGCCGAATCGCTGAAGGGCAAATCGATCGGCGTGGAACAGGGCACGACGCAGGAAACGTATGCGAAGGCGTACTGGGGCAAGCAAGGCGCGAACGTCGTGTCGTACCAGAACCAGGACGGCGTGTACGCGGACCTGACCTCGGGCCGCCTCGACGCGGCACTGCAGGATGAAGTGCAGGCGGCCATCGGGTTCCTGAAATCGCCGCGCGGCGCGAACTACACGTTCGTCGGCCCCGAGCTCGTCGACGAGAAGGTGCTCGGCATCGGCGCCGGCATCGGGCTGCGCAAGGAGGACACCGACCTGAAGGCGAAGATCGACGGCGCCATCCTCGAGATGGTCAAGGACGGCACCTACAAGCGGCTCGCGTCGAAGTACTTCGACTTCGACATCTACGGCGGCTGAAACGGCGTCGCGCGCGTACGGGCGCCACACCCGTCGCGCGCGTCCGACCGCCCCTCCCCTCACCACCGGACGGCACCGGCGCAACGCCGTTTGCCGTCGCATCGAATGCTTCATCCGTCGCACATATCGCACGACGCCTCGCATTTAATTCGGATTGCAGATTGATCGTCCGCGGGGACGATGCCTCGCGCGAACGGATATCGTGCGGCTTCAGTCAGTAGGCGAAGACCGGGCGTCGAGGTACCGGCGCCCGTGTGCACATGCCCTTGCGAATCGGGTTCGCGTGCAGGAAAGTGCCGACCCGGCGCGGATGACCGGCAATCAACCGGATCCGCCTCGCACCGGGCGCGGAGAGATGGCCTGTCGATGCATGCCGGCCGGCTGCAAGAACGACGTTCGACCGACGATGCTCCGAATCACTGCGATCGCGGCCTGCCGGCCGCGGCGTGTGGCGATCGATCATTTTTCTTCCCCGTATCAATCTGATGGTTGTTCCGGCAACCGGACTCGACCGGTGCCCCGACGATCAGGCGACGACACTCCGTGCTCGCCGGAACGCAGCTGTCGTGCCGCGCGCCGTCGCCGCATCCCCGCGGACTGTGTCCTGGCCGGTACTGACAGGGTTCGCTGCCGAACCGGACGGACCGTGCATCATCGACTTTCGCATGCTCACTGTCGCAAGGAGCGGGCCAGCGTCGCGCGAGCCTGTCCGGACAAGCGATTGACCGGGCAGCATGGTGGCCGGAACGAGTGCGGAAGGCGGGAAGTTACGAAACTGAAACACGCGGCGCGCGGCCTGCGCTGGCTGCGTCGCAGCCCTGCCTTGCCGGATAAGGCTGAACAATGCAGCGCGACATTTTTACCGACGGGCGCCAGCCGCTCACCCCGATTTCCCGCGCCAATTTGCGTGACCGTCGAGGCGAAAATGTTTCATGCGCTTTACATGGCGCAGGCGGCACGGGAGCCGCAGGTTGTCCGCGCATCCATCGGCCGGCGGCATCGCTATACTGCGAAACCGGCGCGCGTCATGTTTGCGCCGGCGCCCTTCGCCGGCGCGTGACGCACCTCACGACACCGCCCACACGCCGCCCCATCACCCGAACGACCGCACCCGATGATCCGCACCCTCTATACCGCCGAACGCGCCAGGCTGATTCGCTTCGGGGTGTCGGGCGTCGGCTCGACCGCGCTGCATGCGCTGATCGCGGCCGCGATGTTCGCGCTGTTCGACGCGACGCCGGTGAGCGCGAACGCGGTCGCGTTCGCGTGCTCGACCGCGTTCTCGTATCTCGCCAACACGCTGTGGAGTTTTTCGTCGCCGGTGACGTGGGGCAACTTCGTGCGCTTTCTCGCCGTCGCGCTGGCCGGACTCGGCATGACGATGCTGCTGGCGCACGGCACCGAGACGCTCGGCCTCGCCCGCGCGTGGAGCATCGTCGCGGTCGTGCTGTGCGTGCCGCCGGTCACGTTCGTGCTGCACCGGCTCTGGACCTATCGCTGAACCGGCTCACGCGTCACGCATGCGCCGCTCAGCCGACCCGCTGATGCCCCGCGTCGCCGGACGGCGCGCCGTCGTGCCCGCCGTTGTCGCCGTTCCCGCCGTTGTTGTCGTGATCGTTCAGCCCGTGCTCGATCATCATCCGGTAGAGCGTCACGCGTGAAATGCCGAGTTCGGCCGCGGCCTTGTTGATGCGGTGATCGTTGCGCAGCAGCGCATTCTCGATCGCGGTGCGCTCGGCGAGCGCCCGCGCCTGTTCGAGCGTCACGGGTTCGGTTTCGCCCGGCGTCTCGAGCCCGAGATCGTGCGGCGTCAGCAGCCGGCTTTCGGCCATCACGATCGCGCGCCGCACGCGGTTGATCAGCTCGCGCACGTTGCCCGGCCATTCATAGCGGCGCATCGCGTCGAGCGCGGCCGACGTGAAGCCGCTGATCTTGCGGCCGCTGTCGGACTTGAATTTCTGCAGCACGTAGTGCGCGAGGATGTCGATATCCTTGCCGCGCGCGCGCAGCGGCGGCTCGTGGATGCGCAGCACGCACAGGCGGTGATAGAGGTCCGCGCGGAAGCGCCCGGCCTCGACCGCGCCGTCGAGGTCGACGTGAGTGGCCGAGATGATCCGTACGTCGACCGGAATCGATTCCTGCCCGCCGAGCCGCTCGATCTTCCCTTCCTGCAGGAAGCGCAGCAGGCTCGCCTGGCTTTCGACCGGCATGTCGCCGATTTCGTCGAGAAACAGCGTGCCGCCGTTCGCCGATTCGATCCGGCCCGCGCGCCGCTGGTTCGCGCCGGTGAACGCGCCGCGCTCGTAGCCGAACAGTTCCGACTGCAGCAGGTGATGCGGAATCGCGCCGCAATTGATCGCGACGAACGGCCCCTTGCCGCGGCCGGAGCGCTCGTGAATCGCGAGCGCGGTCAGCTCCTTGCCGGTGCCCGACTCGCCGGAGATGAACACGCTCGCGTCGGTCTTCGCGACCTTGCGGATCGTGCTGAACAGCTGCTGCATCGCCTCGCAGTTGCCGATCATCCCGTGTTCGCCGATCGACGCCGCGTAGGCCGCGCCATCGACGCGATCGAGCGCGGCCATCCCGCGCGCATGGCCGAGCACGTGCGAAATCCATTCGTAGGGCAACGGAAGGGTCACGTAATCGAAGCAATAGCTGCGGATCAGTTCGCGCACCGCGGGGCTGATCGTGATGCCGGCCTGCGCGATGGAAATCCAGCCGATCGACGGCTGGCTCAGGCACGCCTTCAGCGCGGGATAGTCGCGCGACGTGAACCCGGTGAAATCGACCAGACCAGCGGCGACGCTCACGCCGGAGGTCATGTTCTGCGCGGCGCCGGCCGTCTTCGCGACGGCGATTTCCCAGCCGAGCCCGCGCAGTTGCGCAAGCAACGGCTCATCGGGCGAGCGCATGATCACGAACAGCTTGCGTCCGTCCTCGGGCGCGGTGACGGACACATGCGACATCTCGGGCACCGCATGCCCGTTTGCGTCAGGTGACCTAGCAACCATCGTTGTTCCCCGCTTCGCGTTGGTATCGCGCCGGCTCGCCGTCTCATGCGACGGACCTTGGTCGAACCGACATATTGGCCGCATTTCCGTCCGAATAAAATCCCCCCGTGCAGGAATCGCGCGTGAGGTGGACATTGTCATGAACGGTATATCGATGCGGCCGGCGCGCGGCTAGATGGGTGTTATCCCGGTGGCGTACGCGGCGGCCCCCCTGAACGGGTGGCTGCGCGGCGCGCAAAGCCGCGCCGGTGCTGGCGCATGGCGTCCCCGGGCGATGCCGCGCACGCCGGATCGACTCGCCCGCGCATGCGTGCACAACCGGTCGACGGGCTCGCAGGACACCCGTGCTGCCGGTTCGAATTGATTTCGGTCAATCGTCAGAAGAAGCCGGCTGATGCGCGAACGCAACATGCGCGGCCCGATGCCGCGCCTGCCGGCGCAGCGGCGGTCTCAGCGGCCCGATGCGAGCGGCGCCGGCGCGTTGGCGCGGCCACGGCCAGCCGGTGCGCCGCCCTGTTCGCCGTAGGTGGCGGCGAGTGCGTCGACCCGCGCCAGATGGTGGTGATTGTCGTGATCCCACGGATGGAAGCCCGGCCGGAAGAAGCTCAGCCATTCGCCAGCGATGCGCGGGAACAGCCCCCGGCGCGGCCCGTACAGGAACGCGATCATCCGCAGCATGCCGCGCACGTGATGGCCGGCGCCGCGATCGCGCCACAGCAGCGTCGCATGCATCAGGAAAACGGTCGGCCAGAACGTCAGCGTCGTCAGCAGATACACGCCGATGCGGATCAGGTAACGGCGCAGCCCCGGTTCCATCGCGGTGTTCCAGACGTCGAACGACACGGCCTTGTGCTCGGTTTCCTCGAGCGCGTGCCAGATCCACATCTGGCGGTAGCCCTCGACCGAGCCGTCGAGGCGCGTCGGGTCGCGCAGCAGCCAGTCGGCGAGCATCGCCGTGTAGTGCTCCGCCGCGACCGTGTGCGCGAGCTGCACCGAATGCGGCAGCTTGCGCTTCATGTAGCCGAGCACCGTCCAGACGCGCTTGTCGAGCTTGCGCGCGGGCAGGTGGTTCGCCTGCATCAGCTCGTTGTACTCGATGTGCTCGCGCGTGTGCATCGCTTCCTGGCCGATGAAGCCGAGCACCTGCTGCTTCAGCACGGGATCGTCGATCCGGTCGCGGTAGTTGCGCACCGAATCCATGAAGAAACGCTCGCCGGCCGGAAACAGCAGCGACAGCGCGTTGAAGAAATGGGTCACGTGTGACCCGAGGCCATGCCAGTCCTTCGCGCGTTCGACCGGCAGGTCGAAGCGCAGGTCGCGGCGCACCGGCATGATCCCGGCTGCGGTGGCGGAAGCGGCTGACTTCATGTTCATCGTTCTCCTGGTTCCGGAGTGGCCCGGCGCGTCGTCCGACGCAGCCGGCGCAGGCCCGGGCGGCGCGTCGCGCACCGCCAAAATCTTGACATCGACAGCTGTAAAGATAGGCCGCCCGCGGCGGCGCACGCAAGCCGCGCGGTAGATGCGCGCTTCCAAACAGGGCGCGGTCGAAAAGGCGGAGAAAACGGCGCTCGAACAGCGTGCGGACGGGGCGGGATTCGAACGCGCGCGGTGGCTCGCGAGCGATACGCGCAGCGCCATGCCGTGTCACGTCGGCGGCCTGAAAGCCCCATTCGGCGGGCGTTTCACGGAAATCGGCAATGCCAAACGGTACGCCGCGGCGCGCCCTGGTAGCACCGATTCATACACGCGTCGCACTCGCACGGTGCAACCGCGGTCGCGAGGCGCGCGAAATATTCAAACGCGCGTTCCATTTACGTTTCGGACGATCACGGCCACGGCGGCCCGGCGCCGCCCGCGACATACGTGCGAGCGGCCGACAGCCACGAGCGGCGGCCCGCTGCGCGCTCGCCTACAATAGCGGTTTTACCCATCCTTTTTCAGGAGAAGTCATGTCTGTCATCACGACCGAATCGGGCCTCAAATACGAAGACCTGACCGAAGGCACCGGCGACGTAGCGCAAGCCGGCCAGACGGTCAGCGTCCACTACACGGGCTGGCTGACCGACGGTCAGAAATTCGACTCGAGCAAGGATCGCAACGACCCGTTCGCGTTCGTACTCGGCGGCGGCATGGTCATCAAGGGCTGGGACGAAGGCGTGCAGGGCATGAAGGTCGGCGGCGTGCGTCGCCTGACGATCCCGCCGCAACTCGGCTACGGCCCGCGCGGCGCAGGCGGCGTGATTCCGCCGAACGCCACGCTCGTGTTCGAAGTCGAACTGCTCGACATCTGACACCGCGCGCGGCCGCCGACTGACGCCCTGCCTCATGGCACACCTTTCGTCCCCCACCCTCGCACTGCAACGCTACGACACGCTCGAAGCGTCGGACGTGCACGACTTTCACCAGATCGTGCTCGGCATCGACGGTGCGATGGTGATGGCGGTGGACGGCGTCAGCCAGCGGCTCGACCGGCACGGCGCGTGGCTGGTTCCGGCCGGCGCGCGCCACGATTACGCGGGCCTCGGCGAGAACCGCCAGCTCGTGCTCAATCTTCCCCTCGCGTCGCTCGCGGTGCCGCAGCGGCTGTTCGACAGCGCGCGCGCCGTGGCGATCGATCCGGCACTGACGTCGCTGGTCGCGCAGATCGCGGCCGCCGCCGCGCAACTCGACGCCCCCGCCGACGACGCACGGCACGCGGCCGCGCACCGTTTCCAGTGGCAGGCCGCCGCGCGGCTGTGTGGCGCGCTGCTCGACGAACGCGCCATCGCCGCGCCCGCCTCGGGCCTCGATTTCGCGCGCATCGACCGCTGGCTGCGCGCACGGCTCGAGGAGCCGCTGCGCATCGCCGATCTCGCCGCGCACTGCGGCTACGGGATGCGCCGCTTTCATCAACTGTTCGTCGACGCGTTCGGCGAAACGCCGCATCGCTACCTGCAGCGGCTCAGGCTCGACGCGGCCGTGATCCTGCTCGCGGACGGCCGGTATCCGCTCGTCGATATCGCCGGGAGGGTCGGCTTCGCGGATCAAAGCACGTTCACCCATGCGTTCACGAAGCGCTTCGGCGTGGCGCCGGGACGCTGGCGCGGCGAGCGGCATTGAACGGCCACGCGTCGCCGGTTCTTCCGCGACCGCGGCTACGCCGCGCGCTCGCGCGGTGGCATCACGGCCGGACGAGCTTCGACAACCGTTGTCCGTCCCGCATGAAGCCGTGCCGCGCGTAAAAGCGGTGCGCATCGAGCCGAAGGTCGCCGCTCGTCACCTCCAGTTTCACGCACCCCGTCGACTCGAACCAGATGTGCGCCGCCGCGATCAGCGCGCCGCCGACACCCTGCCCGCGACAGCCTTCGTCGACGACCAGACTGGTGATACGCCCAAGATTGCCGTGCGCGTGAAATAGCGCAAGCGCATGCAGGCTGATGCAGCCCACCACGCTGCCTGCGACCGTCGCGACCAGGATGCGGTCGACCGCGCTCGGCAGCAGGGCTGCCAGCTTGTCGCGGATCATCGCGGGGGGCGCATCGTAGCCCAGCTGGTGCATCAGTCTTGCGATGTCGGCGTGATCGGCGATCTGCGCGTCGCGCGTCATCAGGTTCGAGGAAGTCATCCGGATGGGCCTGTCGAAAGTTGATGTGCACGGTGGCAGGCATGAGCCGCCGCAGTGCCATGTTAATCGCCGTGCACGGGCACGTATCGACGCTTCACGTTCCGCTGAAACGTCGCGGGCCGGCCGCGTCCTACGATTGACGCATGGATACGACCGCCCCCACGCCCGCCTTCCCGCCCGCGCTCGCCCGCGTCGTCGCGACCGTCAGCACCGGTTTCGTCGTGACGCAACTCGACGTGACGATCGTCAACATCGCGCTCGCGCATCTCGCCGGCGACCTGCGCTTGCCGGTCGCCGGCCTGCAGTGGGTCGTCGATGCGTACACGCTCGCGTTCGCGGTACTGATGCTGGCGGGCGGCGCACTCGGCGACCGCTTCGGCGCGCGGCGCCTGTACATCGCTGGCCTCGTGCTGTTCGCGCTGGCGTCGCTCGCGTGCGGCGCCGCGAACGCGCCCGCGATGCTGATCGCGGCGCGCGCGCTGCAG
>NZ_JAAGPC010000175.1:0-18076 GCF_017104595.1 Burkholderia sp. Tr-20390
CGCGCCGTCGAACAGCGCCGGCACGGGCGCCGGCAGCGGCGCGAGGCCCCACACGAGTTTCGCGCCCTCGCCGATCAGGTACGCGAGGCCGAAGGTCAGCAGCAGTTCGCTCGTATGGCCGCGCGCCGGCACGCGGCGCAGCAGCATGCGGTCGCGGCCGGCGCCCAGCAGCCCGAGCGCGCCCAGCATCCCTGTGGACCACCCATCCAGGAACGCCCGGTAGCGCGGCAGCGCGAGGCCGAATACGGTCACGGGCGCGCCGTCGAACAGCGCCGGCACGGGCGCCGGCAGCGGCGCGAGGCCCCACACGAGTTTCGCGCCCTCGCCGATCAGGTACGCGAGGCCGAAGGTCAGCAGCAGTTCGCTCGTATGGCCGCGCGCCTGCACGCGGCGCAGCAGCATGCGTTCGCAGCCGGCGCCCAGCAGCCCGACCGCGAGCGGCGCGAGCACCAGCGCGGGCCAGAAGCCCGCGCCGGCCGCGATGCTGCAGCCGACGTACGCGCCGAGCATGTAGAAGCTCGCATGCGCGAAATTGAGCACGCCCTGCACGCTGAAGATCAGCGTGAGGCCGGCCGACAGCATGAACAGCAGCAAGCCGTAGCTGAGGCCGTTGAAGGCCTGGAGCGCGAACGCGTGCACCGCGCCGTCAGGCCGCGAGCGGCTCGAGCGCGGCGCGCAGCGCATCGGGCAGCGGCACCGGCCGGCGCGTGCCGCGATCGACGTACACGTGCACGAAATGCCCCTGCGCGGCGGGCGTGGCGTCGCCCTGCGCGAACAGCCCGACCTCGTAGCGCACGCTCGACGTGCCGAGCTTCACGACCCGCAACCCGGCGTCGACCGACTGCGGGAACACGAGCGGCGCGAAGTAGTTGCACTGCGTCTCGACCACGAGTCCGATCGTCTGCCCGTGCTCGACGTCGAGCACGCCGGCGCGGATCAGGTATTCGTTCACGACCGTGTCGAAGTAGCTGTAGTAGACGACGTTGTTCACGTGCCCGTAGACGTCGTTGTCCATCCAGCGGGTCGTGATCGGCAGGAAGTGGCGATAGGCGTCGCGCGGGCGCGGTTGCGGCTTGTCGGACATGGCGATGGCGGTCAGGACGAGGGAAGCGAGGTGGACGACGCGCGGCGGCCGCATGACACGGCGCGCCGGCGAGAAGCGGAACGCCGCGCCGCGATCGCTCGCGGCACGGCGGATGCAACGCGGCTGACGGGCCGGCCCGTCACTGCCCCGGCCGGTCGACGAACTCGAAATCGAGGCCGCGCGCGCGCATCCAGTCGGCGAGCGCGATGCCCGTGCCGGCGCGCCACGGGCGCAACAGCGGCGGATCGACGAGCTTGTATTCGAGCAGTTCCGGCGACAGCGCGACCGTGCCCGACGCCCGCACGTGGTACGCGATGATCAGCTCGTTCTTGCGGATGAATTCGTAGACGCCGACCAGCGACACGTGCTCGGCCTTCAGCGCCGTTTCCTCGAACACCTCGCGCGCGATGCCGTCCTCGGGCGTCTCGCCGTTCTCGAGGAAACCGGTGATCAGCGCGAACATGCCTTCGGGCCAGGCCGCGTTGCGCGCGAGCAGGATCTTGCCGTCGAGCTCGACGATCGCCGCGACGACGGGCAGCGGGTTGTTCCAGTGCACATAGCCGCAGGTGTCGTCGGGGCACGCCTGGCGAATGCGGCCGCCTTCATGGTCGGGATCGGCGCGCTCGGTGAGCGGGCTCGCGCAGCGCGGGCAAAAGCGGTAATCGGCGGTGGTCATCGATGGGAATCTGGCAGGCGCCGGACGGCCGCCTGCCGGCTGCCCGCGCACCCGCTCGGCGCGGGAAAGGCTTCATTCTAGCGAGTTTGCCCGTGCCGCAGACGATCCGGCCCCGCCGACATCAGGGTTGCCGGCGCCCGCGTGCGGCGGTCGCCGCGAAACCGGCGGCGCCCAGCAGCAGCGCGGCCACCGCGACCCACAGCGCGGGGGAAAACGACCCGAAGCGCGCGGCCAGCGGCGCCGCGACGAGCGGGCCGAGAATCTGCCCGACCCCGTACGACGCGGTCGCGTAGCCCATCAGCCCGGCGGCCCGCTCGCCGTGCAGACGCCGCGCCTCGCGCATCGCGAACAGCGTGATCGCGGTGAACGGCAGGCCGAGCAGCGCGCTGCCGACCGAGAAACCGGCCGCGTTCGGCCACACGATCCCGGCGGCAATGCCGAGCGCCTGCGTCGCGCAACCGGCCGCCAGCAGCAGCCGGTTGTCCCAGTGCGCGGGCAGCCGCGCGGCGGTGATCGCACCGACGATCAGCGCCGCGCCGAACAGCGGCCAGAACAGGTCGGGCCATGGCGAGCCGGCCGGCAGCGCGGCGCGCGCGTTCACCGGCCGGAACGTCGCGGTGATGATGTAGCCGAAGCCCGGCATGCCGTACAGCACGACGAGCCAAGCGGCGTCCGCGCGATGGCGGCGCTGGTGCGCGTGGTGCGACACGGTTGCGGCGGCCGCCTGCGGCGCGGCGCCGCCCGACGGCACGGCGTGCGCCGGGGTGGCCGCAAACGTGCGCCAGATCACGACCGACAGCACCGCGGACAGCGCGGCAAAACCGAGCCAGCCCGACGCCGCGCGCTGGCCGGCCAGCGCGCTGCCGATCAGGCCCGTCACCATGATGCCGACGCCGGGGCCCGCATAGATCACCCCGCTCCACTCGGGCGCGTGAAGGTCCGCCAGCCGGCGCAGCCCCCATTGCGACACGAACACGAACGTCCATGCGCTGACGACGCCCGCGACGAAACGCACCGCGAGCCACACCGGCAGCAGGTGGCCGACACCCATCGCGGCGGTGAGCAGCACGGTGGCCACGAGCCCGACGCGCACCATGCGCGCGGGCGCCACCCGTAGCGCCGCGCAACTGACCGCGCCGACGAAATAGCCCGCGTAGTTCGCCGACGCGAGCCAGCCGCCGGCCTTCAGGCCGATCGAGCCGTCCGCGAGCATCAGCGGCAACAAGGGCGTGAACGCAAAGCGGCCGACACCGAGCACGACCGCGAGGCCGACCATGCAGGCCAGCGCGGCCGTGCGGGCGCGGCGGTCGGCATCATCGACGAAAGGCGCGCCGGCGGCGGCGGTCGGGGCATCGGAGCGGGACATGGCGGCATGGGCCGGCGTTCAACGCGCCGGCCGGATCGGAAATCGGAATGCTTCCATCCTAGCTTGACCAAACGTTCTCGAAAAATGAATAATTGAGAATCCAATCATCGCTCGGAGAGAATCATGGACCTGGCGGCGCTGGCGATTTTCCGGGCCGTGGTGCGCGAGAACGGCGTGACGCGCGCGGCGGCCAAGCTCAATCGCGTGCAGTCGAACGTCACGACGCGCATCAAGCAGCTCGAGGAGGAACTCGGCGCGGCGCTGTTCGTGCGCGACGGCCGCCGGCTCGTGCTGACGCCGGCCGGGCACACGCTGCTGCCGTATGCGGAGCGCCTGCTCGCGCTCGCCGACGAGGCGCGCGACGCCATACGCGAGGACACGCCGCGCGGGCGGCTGCGGCTCGGCACGATGGAGAGCACGGCCGCGAGCCGCCTGCCGACCGTGCTCGCGCGCTATCACCACGCGTGGCCCGACGTGTCGCTCGAACTGCTGACGGGCACGACGGGCTGGCTGATCGACCGCGTGCGCGACTTCGAGATCGACGCGGCGCTGTTCGCCCGCCCGCCCGCGCCGGAGACGCTCCCCGACACGTTCGAGACGGTGCCGGTCTTCCGCGAGGATCTGGTGCTGCTCACGCCGCGCGGCCACCCGCCGGTGCGCACGCCGCGCGACGTGATCCTGCCGACGCTGATCGCGTTCGAGCGCGGCTGCACGTATCGCAAGTACGTCGAGCAGTGGTACGCGGGGCACGGCGTCAAGCCGGCCCGCGTGCTCGAACTCGGGTCGTATCACGCGATCGTCGCGTGCGTCGCGGCAGGTGCCGGCATCGCGGTCGCGCCGCGTTCGGTGCTCGACCTGCAGCCCGAGACCGGCAACATCACCGCGCACGTGACCCCCGAACTGGAAGGCATCGATACGCTGCTCGCGTGGCGCCAGGGCTATGCGTCGGCCGCGTTGGCCGCGTTGCGCGATGCGCTCACCGAGGCCGCACGGCAGGCGGATGGCGCAGCGAAGCCGCCGGTCACCGTGCCGGCCTGAATCGTCGCGCGGCGGCCGGCACGCATCGTTCCGGCGTACCAACAAAAAAGACCCGACCGGCGCATGCCGATCGGGTCTTTCTTATTTCAAGCGATGCCGTAACGAGACGACATCGCATCGGTCGTGACGATCAGAGCCGCTCTTCGACCCAGCCCTTCACGCCGGCCAGCGCGCCCGGCAGGTTCGCCGGCTCGGTGCCGCCTGCCTGCGCCATGTCCGGACGGCCGCCACCCTTGCCGCCGACCTGCTGCGCGACGAAGTTCACGAGCTCGCCGGCCTTGACCTTCTTGCTCGCGTCGGGCGTGACACCCGCGATCAGGCTGACCTTGCCGCCTTCGACGGCGGCCAGCACGATCGCCGCGCTCTTCAGCTTGTCCTTCAGCTTGTCGACCGTTTCGCGCAGCGTCTTCGCGTCGGCGCCGTCGAGCGTCGCGGCCAGCACGAACACGCCGCCGATTTCGACCGCCTGCTGCGCGAGCTCGTCGCCCTGGCTCGACGCGAGCTTCGACTTCAGCGCGCCCAGCTCCTTCTCGAGCGACTTCACCTGGTCCTGCACCTGCGCGATGCGCTGCGTGAGCTCCGACGGCTGCGCCTTCAGCGCGGCCGCGGCTTCGTTCACGCGCGCGTCGAGTTCCTGCACGTAGCGCACCGCGTTGTCGCCGGTGATCGCCTCGACGCGGCGGATGCCGGCCGCGACGCCGCCTTCGACGACGATCTTGAAGAAGCCGATGTCGCCGGTGCGATGCACGTGCGTACCGCCGCACAGTTCGCGCGAGAAGCCGAGGTCGAGCACGCGCACTTCATCGCCGTACTTCTCGCCGAACAGCGCCATCGCGCCGCCCTTCACGGCTTCGTCGTACGGCATCACGCGCACGATGCCCGGCGCGTTCGCGAGGATTTCGTTGTTGACGATCTGCTCGACGCGACGGATTTCGTCGTCGGTCATCGGCGCGTTGTGCGCGAAGTCGAAGCGGGTCTTTTCCGCGTCGACCAGCGAACCCTTCTGCTGCACGTGCGCGCCGAGCACTTCGCGCAGCGCCTTGTGCATCAGGTGGGTGGCCGAGTGGTTGCGCTGCGTGCGGGCGCGGCGATGTGCGTCGATTTCCGCGCGCAGCACGTCGCCGACCTTCAGCGTGCCCTGCTCCAGCGTGCCGTGGTGGCCGATCACGTCGGCCTGCACCTTCAGCGTATCCGCCACCGAGAAGCGCGTCGCGGCGTTCGCGAGCACGCCCTGGTCGCCGACCTGGCCGCCCGATTCCGCGTAGAACGGCGTGTGGTCGAGTACGACGACCGCATCCTGGCCGGTCTTCACTTCGTTGACCGACGAACCGTCGACGTACAGCGCGACGATCTTCGCATCGTCGAACGCGATTTCTTCATAGCCGTGGAACGTGGTCTTCGCGCCCGTGTATTCGAGGCCTTGCGTGGCCTTGAACTTGCCGGCCGCGCGCGCCTGCTCGCGCTGGCGCGCCATCGCGTCGTCGAATGCCGGCTCGTCGACCGTCATCCCGCGCTCGCGGCACACGTCGGCCGTGAGGTCGAGCGGGAAGCCGTAGGTGTCGTGCAGCTTGAACGCGAGTTCGCCGTCGAGCACCTTGGCGCCCTTCGCTTCGACGTCGGCCAGCGCGGCTTCGAGGATCGACATGCCGTGCTCGATCGTCTCGAAGAAGCGCTCTTCCTCCTGGCGCAGCACGTCGGTCACGCGCTGTTCGGCTTCCTTCAGCTCCGGATAGGCCGTGCCCATCTCGGCGACGAGGTCGGCCACCAGCTTGTGGAAGAACGAGCCCTTGCGGCCGAGCTTGTAGCCGTGGCGGATCGCGCGGCGCACGATCCGGCGCAGCACGTAGCCGCGGCCTTCGTTGCCGGGAATCACGCCGTCGACGATCAGGAACGAGCATGCGCGGATGTGATCGGCGATCACCTTCAGCGAGTTGTTCGTGAGGTCGCTGATTTCGGTCACGCGCGCGGCGGCCTTGATCAGGTTCTGGAACAGGTCGATCTCGTAGTTGCTGTGCACGTGCTGCAACACCGCGGCGAGACGCTCGAGGCCCATGCCGGTGTCGACCGACTGCTTCGGCAGGCGCGTCATGTTGCCCTGCGCGTCGCGGTTGAACTGCATGAACACGAGGTTCCAGATCTCGATGTAGCGGTCGCCGTCTTCCTCAGGCGACCCCGGCGGGCCGCCCCACACGTCCGGGCCGTGGTCGTAGAAGATTTCGGTACACGGGCCGCACGGGCCGGTGTCGCCCATCGTCCAGAAGTTGTCCGACGCGTAGCGCGCGCCCTTGTTGTCGCCGATGCGGATGATGCGCTCGGTCGGCACGCCGACTTCCTTCGCCCAGATGTCGTACGCCTCGTCGTCTTCCTGGTAGACCGTGACCCACAGCTTCTCCTTCGGCAGCTGGTAGACCGTGGTCAGCAGCTCCCACGCGAACTTGATCGCGTCGTGCTTGAAGTAGTCGCCGAACGAGAAGTTGCCGAGCATCTCGAAGAACGTGTGGTGGCGCGCCGTGTAGCCGACGTTCTCGAGGTCGTTGTGCTTGCCGCCCGCGCGCACGCTGCGCTGCGCCGTCGTGGCGCGCGAGTACGGACGCGGGTCCGTGCCGAGGAACACGTCCTTGAACTGGACCATGCCCGAGTTCGTGAACATCAGCGTGGGGTCGTTACCGGGCACGAGGCTCGACGAGCGGACGATCGTGTGGCCCTTCGATTCGAAGAATTTGAGGAATTTCTCGCGGATTTCGGCAGCTTTCATGGCGTGCGGGGACAGTCTGGCAAAGACGGCTTTAAACGCCGGCGCCCTTGTCGGGGCGCGCGGCGGCATGGATTCGGAAACGATCGATTATACGGGATCGGGGCCGGCTTCCGGGCAAAGCGGCGGAAAGCGGCTCGGCCCTCCCGCCGGGCCGGGTGGGCCACTCGCGCAGCCGATTCGCCTTAAGATGCTCGGCATGCCAACCGGCCCTGCCCGACAAGGCGAGCCATGAAAGGAGACGATTCGACGATGGGTGCCCTGAGCCATATCCGCGTGCTGGACCTCACCCGCGTGCTCGCGGGCCCGTGGTGCGCGCAGACGCTTGCCGATTTCGGCGCGGACGTGATCAAGGTCGAGCGCCCGGGCGCCGGCGACGACACGCGCCACTGGGGGCCGCCGTACCTGAAGGACGCGGACGGCGCGGATACCGCCGAGGCCGCGTACTACCTCGCGGCGAACCGCAACAAGCGCTCGGTGACGGTCGACATCGCGACGCCCGAGGGCCAGCAGATCGTGCGCGAGCTCGCCGCGCAGAGCGACGTCGTGCTCGAGAACTACAAGGTCGGCCAGCTGAAGAAATACGGGCTCGACTACGATTCGCTGCGCGCGGTGAAGCCCGACCTCGTCTACTGCTCGGTCACCGGGTTCGGCCAGACCGGCCCGTACGCGCACCGCGCGGGCTACGACTTCATCATCCAGGGGATCGGCGGCTTCATGAGCATCACCGGCGAGCGTGACGGCGAGCCGGGCGGCGGCCCGCAGAAGGCCGGCGTCGCGATCGCCGACCTCGCGACCGGCCTCTATTCGACGATCGCGGTGCTCGCCGCGCTCGCGCACCGCGACCGGACCGGCGAAGGCCAGTACATCGACATGGCGCTGCTCGACGTGCAGGTCGCGCTGCTCGCGAACATGAACACCAACTTCCTCGCGAGCGGCAAGCCGCCGGTGCGCTGGGGCAACGCGCATCCGAACATCGTGCCGTACCAGACGTTCCAGACCAGCGACGGCTGGATCATCGTCGCGGTCGGCAACGACGGGCAGTTCCGCAAGTTCGTCGAGGCCGGCGGCCGGCCCGAGCTGGCGGACGACGAGCGTTTCGCGACGAATCCGTCGCGCGTGCGCCATCGCGACACGCTGGTGCCGATCCTCGCGGAGATGGTGAAGGCGCGCGACAAGGCCGACTGGATCGGTGCGCTCGAAGCCGCTGGCGTGCCGTGCGGCCCGATCAACGATCTCGACGAGGTGTTTGACAACGAGCAGGTGGTCGCACGCGGGATGCAGGTGTCGCTGCCGCACCCGTGCGGCGCGGACGCGAAGCTCGTGCGCAATCCGATCCGGATGAGCGCGACGCCGCCCGAAGCACGCACGGCCCCGCCGCTGCTCGGCGCGCAGACCGACGACGTGCTGCGCGACATGCTCGGCTACGACGACACGAAGATCGCCGCGCTGCGGGCGAAACAGGCGATCTGAACGCGGTGGGTGGTGCGGGTGCGGACGGCCGGCGTGGCAGCGGCCTCAACCGCCGCCCCGCCCCGCGCGATCAATCGAGCGGTGAATCGATCTTTCAATCGTGACGGGCGAGCGCGTCGAGCCAGTGGCGCGCTTCGGGCCAGTCGCCGAGCCCGCTGTCCGCGTTGATGTGGCCACGCGGGCCGATGTCGTGGAAGGCGCTGCCCCATGCATTCGCGCAGTGTCGGGCGAACGCGAGCGAGCCATACGGATCGTCGCTGCTGGCGACGACGCAGGTCGGAAACGGCAGGCGTTCATACGGCACGGGCCCGAAGCCGTACGCGTCGGCCGGAAACGCGGGACCGTCGGGATCGGGCAACGCGACGAGCAGCGCGCCGCGCACTTTGGCGAGCGCGGCCGGGCGCGCATAGCGCGTCGCCCACCACGCGGTGGTCAGCGTACCGAGGCTGTGGCCGGCAATCAGCACCGGCCCGCGCGCGGCCTCAACCGCGCGATCGAGCGCGAGACACCAGCCGTTGCGGAACGCGCGGTCCCAGTCGGGCATCGCGACGCGCGAGAAGCGTGCATCGGCACGCTCCCAGCGGCTCTGCCAGTGAAGCGGGCCCGAATTGGCGTAGCCCGGCAGGACGAGAACGGGGAATCGGCTCATGGAAAGTGCGTCGACGAGTGAAATCGTTATATGGCGTCGGCGCAGTGTCGCACACCCGTTCCTCCCTGATGCTGCCTGTCTGATACCGGAAGGATGTGCGCGGGGTCGGGACGCGCTGAGCGCAGCGTCGCGACCGGACGTCAAGCCGCCGTTTTGCAGGCGGCTCGCGTCATGTCGGTCGGTCAGCGCACGTTCGCGCCGACGATACCCCCTGCCGCGGCGCCGGCGACCGTGCCGAGCGGGCCGCCCGTGACCAGGTAGCCGAGCGCGCCGCCCGCGGCTGCGCCGATACCGGCATTGCGCTGCGTATGCGTCATGGCGCACGCGCCGAGTTGCGACAGGGCCGCGACGATCACGGCGGTACGAACGATAAACGTGGTCTTCTTCATCATGATTTTTTTGTCCTCCCGCCGCGCGGCATCCCGAACGGCGGCATTGATTTGGTGAAGCCATCATAGGCAACGCCAAACGGCCCGGGCAATCCGATTTACGTCGTGTTACAGCCGACACAATATCGAGATAATCGGTCGAAACCCGCCCCCGTCATGCCGCAAGCCGCGCGGGACGGACCCCGGTCAGGTAGAATCACGGGATTAAACCGGCGCGACGCGCCGACACAACCTGACGCCATCCGCATGAGCACCGAACGCAACGACGCCCCCGCGGCTTCCAATTTCATCCGCAACATCATCGACGACGACAACCGCACCGGCAAATGGGGCGGCCGCGTCGAGACGCGCTTTCCGCCCGAGCCGAACGGCTATCTGCACATCGGCCATGCCAAGAGCATCTGCCTGAACTTCAGCGTCGCGCGCGACTACGGTGGCGTGTGCCACCTGCGCTTCGACGATACGAACCCGGAAAAGGAAAGCGTCGAGTACGTCGACTCGATCGTCGACGCGGTGCGCTGGCTCGGTTTCGACTGGCGCAAGGACGCGGTCGATCACCAGTACTTCGCGAGCGACTACTACGACAAGCTGTACGAGTTCGCCGAGCTGCTGATCCAGCGCGGCAAGGCCTATGTCGACAGCCAGAGCGCCGATGAAATGCGCGCGAACCGCGGCTCGCTGACGGAAGGCGGCAAGCCGTCGCCGTTCCGCGATCGCACGCCGGCAGAAAACCTCGACCTGTTCCGCCGCATGAAGGCCGGCGAGTTCAAGGAAGGCGAGCACGTGCTGCGCGCGAAGATCGACATGGCTTCGCCGAACATGAACATGCGCGACCCGGTGATCTACCGGATCCGCTACGCGCACCACTACCGCACCGGCGACGCATGGTGCGTGTATCCGATGTACGACTACACGCACTGCATCTCGGATGCGCTCGAAGGCATCACGCATTCGCTGTGCACGCTCGAATTCGAGGATCACCGCCCGCTGTACGACTGGGTGCTGAACGAACTCGCGGAAGCCGGCAAGTTCACGCGTCCGCTGCCGCAACAGATCGAATTCTCGCGACTGAACCTCACGTACGCGATCACCAGCAAGCGCAAGCTGCTGCAGCTCGTGACCGAAGGCCACGTCGACGGCTGGGACGACCCGCGGATGCCGACGATCGTCGGCGTGCGCCGCCGCGGCTTCACGCCGGAGAGCATCCACCTGTTCTGCGAGCGGATCGGCGTGACGAAGATCGACTCGTGGATCGACATGAGCATCTTCGAAGGCGCGCTGCGCGACGACCTCGACGACAAGGCGGCGCGTACCGTCGCCGTGCTCGATCCGCTGAAGCTCGTGATCGACAACTACCCGGAAGACCTCGAGGAAGCGTGCACGGCGCCCGTGCACCCGCACCACCCGGATCGCGGCGTGCGCACGTTCCCGATCTCGCGCGAGCTGTGGATCGAGCGCGAGGACTTCGTCGAGAACCCGCCGAAGGGCTATTTCCGCCTGTTCCCGGGCAACAAGGTGCGCCTGCGCTACGGCTACGTGATCGAATGCACGGGCTTCGACAAGGACGCCGACGGCAACGTGACGGCCGTGCACTGCAACTACTTCCCGGACAGCAAGTCGGGCACCGAAGGCGCGAACACGTACAAGGTCAAGGGCAACATCCACTGGGTCAGCGCGAAGCATGCGCAGCCGGCGGAAGTGCGGATCTATGACCGCCTGTTCAAGGAGCCGCATCCGGACGCGGGCGGCGCGAACTTCCTCGAGGCGCTGAATCCCGACTCGAAGAAGATCGTGCAGGCATACATCGAACCGGGCAATGACGACATCGCACCGGAGACGCGCCTGCAGTTCGAGCGTCACGGCTACTTCGTCGCCGATCGGGTCGATTCGAAGCCGGGCAAGCCGGTGTTCAACCGGATCGTCGGGCTGCGCGACAGCTGGGGCAAGCCGGCTTGACCGCTTGAGTCGGCCGCACGACCAAGAAACGGCATCCGGGCTCATGCCGTTCAGTTATCGCGCCTGTTGAGAAACAGGACGGTACGACGAGAAGAGCGAGCCTTGACGATCCGGTCGCATTTGCGGCCAGATCGTTTTCACATCGGCCATGGATCTCAAGCGCTCGCACAAGCGTTGCAAACAGGCGAGCACCGTGGCAAATGCGGGCGCGGCGGCGCCCCACATCATCTCGCACTGACCAACGTGGAACGCCCGCCCGAGCCTCCCTGCACTCGGGCAGCGCTGGACACTTCCAGCATGCCCGGGCGGTGACGCGCATGCACACGACAGCATTCCCGTCAGTACCGACCACGACCTTCCCGCGAGTATTGGATCTGGCCGGAATCTCGCCTGCACCGACTGCCGTCATGCCTCACGCACATAAGGACGGCCGCCGGTTCGCCCACGGTCTCGCGGCCTCCAGCTCATAGGCGAGTTCGAACAGGGTCCGTTCATCACCGACACGGGACGCGAATTGAACGCCAATCGGCAAACCCGTCGTGCTCCAGTGAAGCGGGACACTCATGGCCGGGGCGCCAAAGGCATTCTGGATCTCGGTGTAGACCGCGAAACGACTCGCGCGCTCGAGGACCGTCTCGAATGGCAACGCACCGTGTATCGTGCCAATCCGAACAGGCGGCTGGGCAAGCACTGGTGAGACGATGACATCGAAACGATTGAACCATGCGTCATAGGACGATGCCGCTGCCTTCAGTCTGGCCTTCGCATTCTCCAGTTCGTCGGCGGGCAGTCTTTGGGCATGAACGGCCATTCCCAGCGTGAATGGCTCAAGGAAAAACCGGTTGGGCCCGAAGCCCCACAACGCCTTGCGAGCCAGTTCGACGGCTTCCGCAGCGGAGTTCGTGAAGAGCGTCACAAAATCCCTGAACGCAATGGTGCCGTCGAAAGGAAGTGACGTCGACTCCACGTGATGCCCAAGCCCTTCCAGCAGGCGAAGCGTGCTCTCTATGGACGACACAACCTCCCGGTCCGGTGCCTGACCGTCGGCTATGCTGTTCATGAAGTAACCGACACGCAAGCGTCGCGCGGACGGGCCGACAACCGCACCGACAGGCGGTAGCGCCGCCGATGCGCCAGTGCGCTCCATCGCTGCAAACAGGCCCGCGGAGTCCCGTACCGTGCGCGATACGCAGTGTTCAGCGGTCAGGTCGAATCCCGCTGCCTGCGCCTGATCCCCGATCAAACGACCAAACGACGGTTTCAGTCCGAACAGGCCGCAGCATGCCGCCGGAATACGGATCGAGCCGCCACCGTCGGCTGCATCGGCCATCGGAACGACCCCGGCAGCAACGGCCGCGGCAGCGCCTCCCGACGATCCTCCGGGTGTGCGATCCACGTCCCAGGGGTTCCGTGTCGGCCCGCAAGCCAACGATTCGGTGGTCGGCAAATAGCCGAACTCGCTCATCGACGAGCGTCCAATGATCACCAGGCCCGCGGCCTCATAAGCGTCCACCTGCGGGCTGTTCTTCCGGGCGACCGGTGTCAACCAGGTCAGCCGCGAGCCCCAGCGGGTTTTACTCCCCTTCATGTCGTACATGTCCTTGAGCAGGAACGGCACGCCTGCAAAGGGTCCGGTGAGGGTGCCTGCTCTGGCGCGCTGACGCGCACGCTCGTATAGCGGCTTCGCCATGAAGTTGAGTTGAGGCTGAACGGCTTGTGCGCGCACGATGGCTGCGTCCACCGCTTCCAGCGCACTGATTTCGCCGCGCCGGATCAGGTTCGCCAGTTCCGTGGCGTCTACCGACGCCAAGTCGTCGCTGTATTGGGTATTCATGCTTTCCTTGCCAATCGAAGGTCGAATCTGATTGATCCGTCCGGGCCTCACCAAACAAGGAGATCCGCCCGGCTTGTCAGCAGTCCTCAGAACGCGTGCGTCATGCCCACGGTGATGCTCATCCGGGTATCGCTGCCGTTGGCAACCGGATTCCCTGGCGCAAGTTCACCGGATTCCGCCGACGACCCCCAGTAGCCCGCATATGAACCGGTCCATCGATTGAAGTTGATGCCGCCGGCCAGGAAGGTCCGCTTCGACACCGCGTAGTTGAGTACCGAATACGCCGTCTGGAGTTTTCCGTTTCCAGGCATACCCAGCACGGAGCCCCCTGTCACAACGGCCTGCATGTAGGCGTTCTTCCAAGTCAGCACCGGGGTCACTGACCAACTGACACCTGCCTCGAAGAAATTCACTTTCTGATCGACGGGCGAGCCGGCAATCAAGCCGCTGTTATTGATTCCCGTGAATCCGGCATCACGTGCGACGTGCATGTACGATCCAGACAGCGTGACCTTGCTGAACGTATACGCCGCGGCAACGGAGAGGACATCATTCGTCTTGCCCGTATTTTGCTTGGTGGTCTGATACGCACCCAGCAACGCGAGCGGCCCTGTTTCGTACCCCAACGTACCTGCCAGCGTATGCCCACCCAAAGTGGCTTCCGTTTGTCCGCCAAAAGCGTACATCGCACCCAGCGTGATGCCATTCGTTACTGCCCGATAGCGGATCGCGTTGTCGAATCGCGTACCAGAGTAAACCACCGGCCAGATGTCTTCGGTCGTGATCCCTCCTCCGTGCACCGGATCGGCAAGCGCCAGCGGTTCAGCCGCGCTGCCGTATGTGTTCAGGCGCCCCATGTCGACGCGACCGTACCGGGTCGTCAGGCCGACACTGGCTTCGCTGCCAAACAAACCTTGAGTAAAGCCTGCCGTCGGGAGGGAACCGTTGTTGATATTGAAGTTATTCTCCAGCTTGAAATGCGCGCTCGTGCCCTCGCCGAGTTCCTCATTGCCCGTGAGGCCCCAGAAGTTCGCTGCGCCGATGGTTCCGGGCTGCATCGAGAACGCATGGTCGCCTGCAGGGTTGGCGTGGGTCGCGTAGTTGATGGCGGCTGACACCGTACCGTACAGGGTGACACTGGTTTGCGCATGCACGGCGGTCGATACAGCACCGACGAGCGTAACCGGCAGCAAATATTTTTTCATTCGAACGCCTCGAAATTCGTTGAACAACCATCGCTGGAATGGGAAGAATCAATCAGGTCACCCATTGCCCGCCCTTCCTCGATCGGGCAACCCTGCTCTTACATAAAATCAACAGGAGAACTAAGCGCAACACTCCGAACCCGGGCAGTCCAGCGTCGGCCCCGGTTGCCACCTCATATCCGTCGTGCTCGGGCGCCGATCACACCGCCGCATAGGCAACGCGACACATTGGTCATCGACGCGATGACTCGCGATTCAAGAGACGCTAATCTGAATGTGATTCAGGTTTATGAAAACTACGGCGCCAAATGTGTTCCGTCAACGAGGTTTACCCTCTGGTGACGATGAGCGGGTCTTCGCCCATGGACCAAAATTGATGCTTTCGTCGAGGCCAGCTGCTCAGCCGGGCCGTCGCGGCGAGCGCCTTCCGGTATGATCGAGACCATGGGGTGATCAGGCACAGTGATCAGCAGGGGTTTCCCCTATTTGAAAATGTGATTTCCATTTATTTATGATCGTCCATGCGCCGAACCACTCCCGAATATCCCGACAATCAGGACCCGTTCGAACTCCCGGCGACGGGCAAGGCAAGACGCCAGCCCCAGCAGGCGCGAAGCCGGGCGATGATGGCTCGTGTGATCGAAAGTGCAACCCAGCTTGTGGTTGAGCGGAATCCGGAAGAAGTCACGACGAGTCTCATCGCGGAGCGGGCCGGTGTGTCAGCAGCCTGGATTTATCAATACTTCGAAAGTCGCGAGCAGATTTTCGACGTGATCGTGCTTGACGCAACCCGGCGAGTGTTCGAACTCACCCGGCAAAGCGTGATGGGCGCAGTCGAGCGCCCGCTGCGTGAAATCGTGCAATCGTCGCTCGAAGCGAGCTTCCATTTTTGTGCCCGCGAACCGGCGTTCAGGAAGCTCTATATGAACCACTGGTACAGCAAGCACGTCTTGCACGAGCACGAACTGACCGACCTGGCTCAAGCCAGGTGGCTGTATACCGAGATGACCCAACGAGGGCTTCTCTGCCCCGGAGAGTCGACACAATGCGCCATCGAACTCGCCGTCGTCCTGAGCAACCGGGGGCTTGAGCAGGCGTTCAGGACCGACCCGCGCGGAAACGCGATGGTCATCCACCAACTGGTGGATGCAGTGATCGGAATACTGGACCGTTACCGTGTTTCGCCGGACGCGAATTCGGCATCCTCGCCATCGAGCCCGGCAGCCGGCAAAAGATAAGTATCGACTGCACCGCGACCCGATGCAAAATCGGACGCGGAATAACAGCACAAAAACAGGCCGGGCGAGCAAGTCGATGGGGACAAGGTAGTCAAGCCACCCCACCCTCAGAAAATGCCGTTCAATTGCTTAACTGAACGGCATGACGGCCTTCGGGCCGATTCTTGCCGGGCGCTTCGACGCGCGCGAACCCTGCGCCCCCGCACTTATGCGAACGGCAACCGCCCGTGCAAATCCGCGAGCGACAGCTTCGTGCGAAACAGCCGCGCGAGGCTGCGGCTCGCATACGCGTCGATGTCGGCGGGCACGGTCCAGCGATACGCATCCATCTCGGGAATCATCGAGCCGTCGCGACGGCTCGGAAACAGCGACGTGCACGTACAGTGCGCGAGATCGACTTCGTCGTCGGCCACGCGCACCGCGAACAGGTGCAGATCCTTGTCGTGCCGGTACGCGAAGCGGCCAAGATCGAGCAGCCGCTCGGCGCCGATCACGATGCCGGTTTCCTCGAGCAGTTCACGCAGCGCCGCGTCGGCCGGCGTCTCGCCCGGCTCGCCCTGCCCCTTCGGGATGTCCCAGTGCGTGGTATCGGTCGCGTGCGCGAGGAACACGCGGCCGGCCGCATCGAGGATCACGACGCCGCACGACACCGTGCGCGGCGCGGCGCCCCGCTTCATCACGCGCGTGCTCAGCGCTTCTGCAGCTGCCACTTGCCCGCGGCCGTCTTGCAGTAGACGGGCTTGAGCGTCATCGTCTGGCCCTTCGCGGTGATCTCGGTCGCGATTTCGCGGCAGGTCTTGCCGTCCGTCTCGGTCGTGCTCGGCGTGAGCTTCGCATCGATCTGCGTGCCGCGGCCACTGCTCTGCCACGTCGTGGATTCGCCGTCCTTGCCTTCGTCGCGCACCTGCACGACCGCCTTCGACAGCGACGCGCGGTCGGTCTTGCTGAAATAGCTGATCGGCGTGTCGTTCAGGAAGTTCAGGTTGTTCTGTGCATGGGCGGGCAGCATCGCGGCTGCGCACGCGGCGCCGGCCAGCACGCGCGTGACGACGGAAAGGGATGCACGCATCGACATGTTTTTTCTCCTTGGATGTTCGATCGAACGGCGTGGTGCATGCCGGCGAACCGGGGGCCGGCCATCCGGTACGCACCACGCCCGTCAGCGAGCGAGCATAGCATGCGTGCTGTAATGAATGCCTCTACGGCTTGGCCGGTGCGGCCGTTTGCTGATATCCGTCAGTCAGCGTGCCGAGGAACGCGATCACGTCCTTGATCTCGGCCGCGTTCAGCGCCGGCTGGTCGCCGCGCTTGCGGTCGAACGGCGGCTCGCGGTTGATGTTCGGCCAGTAGCGCTTCGGCAAATCGTCGTAGATCTGCACCTTGCCGTGCACGACCGGATAGAACTTCTCCGGGTGGATGTCGCGTTCGACGTAGAAGCGCATCACGTCCTCGAGCGAGTGATACACGCCGTTGTGGAAGAACGTCTTGCGCAGCGCGACGTTGCGCAGCGACGGCGTGCGGAACAACCCGCAGAATTCGTCGCGCCCCTTCAGGTCGGTGCGCTCGGGGCCGCAGGCGCCGAGATCGTAGAAGCGCGGGTCGCGATTGACGGGCAGCGCGCGGTTGCGCGGCACCGCGACCGCGATCAGCCCGAAATCGCTGAACTGCGGCGGGCCGCCTTCGAGCGTGCGCTGGCTCACGTGGCAACTCGCGCAGTTGCCCTTCTTCTCATCGTTGAACAGCTGCAGCCCGCGCAACTCCGCGGGCGTGAGCTGCGCATGGCCGGCCAGATACGCGTCGTACTTGCTCGTGTACGGATCGAACAGCGCCGGCTGTTGCTGGAACGCGTCGAGCGCGCGCAGCACCGCGTCGAAGGTCGCCTGGTCGTTGCCGAGCACCTGAGCGCCGAACGCCTTGCGGAACGCGTCCGCATAAGGGGCGGCGCGGACCGCCTGCGCGACCCTCGCCGGCGAGCTGCTCATCTCGAATGGCGACGTGAGCGGAATGCGCGCCTGCGCATCGCGCGTATCGACGCGGCCGTCCCAGGTCAGGCCGCCGGTCGGACCCGCGTCGATGCTTTCGTCACCTTCGTCCGGCGAATCGTGGAAGTGCTCGCTGAACGGCGGGATGCCGCGCAGGTACTTCAGCGACGGCACCGCGCGAAAGCCCGTGCGATGCATGTCGTCGCCGCCGAGCTGCACCGACAGCGCGTTCGGCGGCCCGAACGCATGCTCGGCGCTATGGCACGACGCGCAGGCGAGCTTGCCGGAGCCCGACAGCGACGGATCGAAGAACAGCTGCTTGCCGAGCGCCGTCATCTGCTTGACGCCCTCGAATACCTGCGCGCGCGTCTGCGGCTGGCTGGCCGGCGCGACCGCGGGAGCGGGAGCGGCCGGGGCCGCTTGCGCCGCCGGCA
>NZ_JAAGPC010000176.1:0-17922 GCF_017104595.1 Burkholderia sp. Tr-20390
TGTGCTCGGCGCGCGGCTCGCGGGCACGCTCGACGGCGGCTCGCTTGCGACCGGCGTGCGGTTGCGCGGATTCGCGTGGACGAGCCCCGACGGCACCGGCACCGAAATCCGCATCGACCGGCTCGACGGCCGCTGGGCCCTGACCCGCGCGCCGTGGCGGCTGTCCATCGCGTACCTTCGCGCCGGCACGATCGACGTGCGGATCGCGCCGGGGCCGTCGACGCCGAGTACGACGCCGCAGGACCTGAGCCTGCCGCTGCAGTTGCGGATCGACGACCTGCGCGTCGATCACCTCGCGATCCACGACGGCGGCTCGACGACGCAACTCGACCATATCGCGCTGAACGGCCGCAGCGACGGCCGTCACCATGAACTCGTGCTCGAGGGCATCGATACGCCGTACGGCGCGCTGACCGCGCGCGCGAAGCTCGACGGCGTGAAGCCGTTCGCGCTGACGGGTGACGCCACCTACGCGGGCAAGCTGTCCGACGAGCCGGTCGACGCGCGTGCGCGCGTGTCGGGGTCGCTCGAGGCGCTCGTCGCCGAAGTCGACGCAAGCGGGATGAAGCTGAACGGGCGCGCGCACGTCGAGGCCGCGCCGTTCGGCGCGGTGCCGCTCACGCGCGCATCGCTCGCGTTCGATCACGTGAATCCGCAGGCGCTCGCACCCGGTGCGCCGGCCGCCGATCTCGCGGTGCGCGCGGAACTCGCGCCGGTGACCGCGCCGGCCGGGGCCGAGCCCGCGAAGGGTTTCGCGGTGACCGGCCCGGTGTCGATCGTCAACGCGAAGCCCGGCACGCTCGGCGACCACCGGCTGCCGGTGATCGACGCGCACGCGAACGTGCATCTCGACGCGCACGCGCAGCGGATCGACGATCTCGCACTGAAGCTGATCCGCGACGGCAGCGTGACAGGCAACGGCACGCTGACGGGCGGCAAGGGCCGCTTCGACCTGAAGGTCGCGAACCTCGACCTGAACGCGTTCGTCGCCGAGCTGCGGCCGATGCGCCTCGCCGGCCCGCTCGGCGTGACGCTCGCGGGCGATGTCACGACCGTCGATTTCAACCTGAACGATCCGAAGCTCGCGCTCGGCGCCCGCGCGAAGGTTGCGCTGACGCCGCAGCAGACCGTGCTGACCGACGCGCGCGTGACGGCGGGCAAGGGCCGGATCGACCTGACGGGTGTGTTCCGCCACGATGCGCATTCGAGCTATGACGCGAAGGCGACGCTGACCGCATTCGATCCGCTGCTGCTCGCCGCGATGAGCGCGCCGAAGGCGGGGGGCGGCAAGGCGCCCGCCAAGGCCCCGAAAGCGCCGGCCCCGCGCGGCGAGACGCGCGTGTCGGGCACGCTGACGGCGTCGGGCGCATTCGCGCCGCAGGTATCGACGAAGGCGACCTTCAAGCTCGGCGACAGCCTGTACGACGGCGTGCCGCTGACCGGCGCCGGCGTCGTGCAGCTGGCCGGCTCGCGCATCTTGCCGAGCAACGCGAACCTGTCGATCGCGGGCAACCATGTCGACCTGCGCGGCAGCTTCGGCGCGCCCGGCGACCGGCTGCGCTTCGTCGTCGACGCGCCGCAGCTCGACCGGCTCGGCTTCGGCGTGCAAGGGCTCGTGCAGGCGCAGGGCGACCTGACCGGCAGCTTCGCGCACCCGAACGTGACGGCCACCTACAAGGCCGAGCACGTCGTCGTCGGCTCGAACCGGATCGGTGCCGCGCAGGGCCGCGCGGACATCCGCGACGGCGCGCACGGCGCGCTCGTGTTCACGGCCGATGCGTCCGACATCGCGCTCGGCTCGCTGAAGCTGAAATCGCTGCGCGCGAACCTCAACGGCACGCGCGCGAAGCACACGCTCGACGCGTCGGCACTCGGGGCGGCCGGCGGCCGCGTGATCGACGTGACGCTCGCGGCGAATGGCGGCGTGGTCGAGAATCGCGACGGGATGCGCTGGGACGGCACCGTCACGCGTCTTGCGAACCGCGGCACGCCGACCATCGCGCTGCAGTCGCCGCTGACCGTGTCGGCCGGCGCCGGCCGCGTGACGCTCGGCGCGACGCGCCTCACGCTCGAAGGCGCGGCGATCGACCTGAAGTCGTTCGTGTTCGATCACGGCCAGATGCGCTCGGCGGGCTCGGTGACCGGTGCGTCGGTCGCGCGTTTCCTCGAGGTCCGCCAGGAACTGACGGGCCAGCGGCCGCCGGTGCGCACCGACGTCGTGCTCGATGCCGACTGGGATTTCTCGCTCGGCGCGAACGCGACAGGCTACGTGCAGGTGAAGCGCCGCGGCGGCGACGTGACGATCGAAAGCGGGCGCGGCATCGCCTCGCTGGGGCTGACCGACCTGTCCGCGCGCGCGAGCTTCACGCCCGGCAACCGGCTCAACGTGACGGCGCTCGCGAAGGCGGCCCGGATCGGCACGCTCGACGCGAACGTCACCGTGCCGTTCGCGCTGCGCGACGGGATGTTCGGCGTGGTCGACGACGGCCCGCTGTCGGGTCGCATCGACGCCGACATCCCGGCGCTGAAGACGACCGGCAACCTGTTCGGGCCGAGCTACCTGCTCGGCGGGCGCGCGGCGCTGAAGCTGACGGTCGCCGGCACGCCGGTGAAGCCGAACCTGTCGGGGATGCTGACGGGTGACGACCTGTCCGCGACGCTGATCGACCAGGGCGTGCAGCTGAAGGACGGCATCGTGCGCGTGAAGCTGTCGGAAAACCTCGTCGAATTCCAGCAGGTCGAGTTCCACGGTGGCGACGGTACGCTGCGCGCACTCGGCCGCGTGCGCCTCGACGGCGAGGCGCCCGACCTGACCGCGAGCATCGTCGCGGACAAGCTCGAACTGTTCGCGGCGCCGGACCGCAAGCTGTCGCTGTCGGGCAAGGCGACGGTTGCGAACGACGGGCCGCGTGGCGCACTGTCGATCGACGGCAAGTTCGTCGTCGACCGCGCGCTGTTCGACTTGCCCGAGGAATCGGCGCCGCACCTGTCGGACGATGTGGTGATCGAGCAGCCGGGCGGCACGGTGCGCGGCGAGACGCCGACCGGTTCCGCGGTCGCGAAGCCGAAGCCGGTCGAGGACAAGCCGGCGCCGTCGCTCGCGCCGCGCGCGAACATCGACATCGGCCTCGGCAACAACTTCCGCTTCAAGGGTCACGGCGCGGATCTCGGGCTGCGCGGCACGATCACCGTGATGAGCGCGCCGGGCGTGCCGCTGCGCGCGGTCGGCAACGTGCGCGTGACCGAAGGGTCGACGTACACGTCGTTCGGCCGCAAGCTCGCGGTCGAGAACGGCTTCTTCACGTTCAACGGCCCCGTGTCGAACCCGGGCGTCAACATCCTCGCGATGCGGCGCAACCAGGAGGTCGAGGCCGGCGTGCAGGTGACGGGCACGATCCAGTCGCTGACGGTCAAGCTCGTGTCGGAGCCGAACGTCACCGAAAACGAAAAACTGTCGTGGCTGCTGTTCGGCCACGGCACCGACCAGGGCAACAACGTCGGCCAGCAGGGTGCGATGACGGCGGCGCTCGGGCTGCTCGGCAGCGTGACCGGCAAGCGCGTCGCGCAGACTTTCGGTCTCGACGAGGTTTCGGTCGGGCGCAGTGAAGTCGGCCTGACCGATCCGCAGGTCGTGCTCGTGTCGAAGGCGATCAACGAGCGCTTCGTGCTCGGCTTCGAGCAGGGGCTGCAATCGGCGGCCAACGCGTTCAAGGCGACGATCAACCTGACGCGCTTCTGGTCGGTATCCGCGTACGGCGGCACGTTCCAGGGCGTCGACCTGAACTACACGCGGCGTTTTGATCGCTGGTTCAGCAGTGACCGCGGGGGCGGGCGGCGCGCCGAGCAGCCATGAAAAAGCCCCGCACATCGTGCGGGGCTTCTTTTTTGCGCAAGCGGCAGCGCGTTCGGCTTACTTCACGCGCATGCCGGGCTTCGCGCCGCTGTGCGGCTCGAGGATGTAGAGGCCCGGCTCGGCCTTCTCGTCGGTGGCCGACGCGGCGAGCACCATCCCTTCGGACAGGCCGAACTTCATCTTGCGCGGCGCGAGGTTCGCGACCATCACGGTCAGCTTGCCGACGAGCTGCTCGGGCTGGTACGCGGACTTGATGCCCGAGAACACGTTGCGGGTCTTTTCCTCGCCGACGTCGAGCGTGAGTTGCAGCAGCTTGTCCGAGCCTTCGACGGCCTGGCACGCGACGATCTTCGCGATGCGCAGGTCGATCTTCGCGAAATCGTCGATCGAGATCGGTGCGTCGTCCGCGCCGTTCACGACAGCCTGCTTCGCGTTCGCCTTCGCGTTGTTCTTCGCATCCTTCGCGGCGTTCGCGCTCGCGGCAGCCGCGCCGGTGGCTTCGGCCTGCAGCGAATCGCGGTTCGCGGCGAGCAGCGCTTCGATCTGCTTCGGGTCGACGCGCGTCATCAGGTGCTGGTACGCCTTGATCGGCTGCTCCGACGACAGCGGCTTCGCGGCATCGGCCCAGGCGAGCGGCGCGATCCCGAAGAACGACTCGACGGCTTCGGCCACGCGCGGCATCACCGGCTTCAGCGCGAGCGACAGCAGGCGGAACGACTCGAGGCTCACGCTGCAGGTTTCGTGCAGCGCGACCGCGTTGGCCGGATCCTTTGCGAGATCCCACGGCTTCGCGCCGTCGACGTACGCGTTCACCTCGTCAGCGAGCTCCATCGTGTGGCGCAGCGCACGGCCGTACTCGCGTGCTTCGTAGTGCGCGGCGATCTGCGGGATCGCCTCGCGCAGCTTCGCGACGAGCGGATGGTTCATCGCGCTGTCCTGCACGCGGCCGTCGAAGCGCTTGATCAGGAAGCCTGCCGCGCGGCTCGCGATGTTCACGTACTTGCCGACGAGGTCGCTGTTCACGCGTGCCTGGAAGTCGTCGAGGTTCAGGTCGATGTCTTCCATCGTCGCGTTCAGCTTCGCGGCGAAGTAGTAGCGCAGCCATTCGGGGTTCAGGCCCGTGTCGATGTAGCTCTGCGCGGTGATGAACGTGCCGCGCGACTTCGACATCTTCGCGCCGTCGACCGTCAGGAACCCGTGCGCGAACACGTTGGTCGGCGTGCGGTGGCCCGAGAACTCGAGCATCGCGGGCCAGAACAGCGTGTGGAAGTACAGGATGTCCTTGCCGATGAAGTGGTACTGCTCGGTGGTCGAGCCCGGACGGACCCACGCATCGAAGTCGATGCCGTTGCGCTCGCACAGGTTCTTGAAGCTCGCGTAGTAGCCGACCGGCGCGTCGAGCCACACGTAGAAATACTTGCCGGGTGCGCCCGGGATCTCGAAGCCGAAATACGGCGCGTCACGCGAGATGTCCCAGTCGGCGAGCTTGGCCTCGCCGGCGTCGCCGAGCCATTCGCGCATCTTGTTGGTTGCTTCGGGCTGCGCGAGGCCGCTCACCCATTCGCGCAGGAACGTTTCGCAGCGCGGATCGGACAGGCGGAAGAAGTAGTGCTTCGACGTCTTGCGCACCGGCGTCGCGCCCGACACGACCGAATACGGGTTCAGCAGTTCGGTCGGCAGGTAGGTCGAGCCGCACACTTCGCAGCTGTCGCCGTACTGGTCCTTCGCGTGGCACTTCGGGCACTCGCCCTTGATGAAGCGATCCGGCAGGAACATTTCCTTGACGGGATCGTACGCCTGCTCGATCTCGCGCTCGGCGATGAAGCCGGCGTCCTGCAGCGCGACGTAGATCTTCTCGCTCAGCACGCGGTTCTCGTCCGAATCGGTCGAGTAGAAGTTGTCGAACGACACGCCGAAGCTGTCGAAGTCGCGCTTGTGTTCGGTCCACACGCGATCGATCAGCTGCTTCGGGGTCAGGCCTTCCTTCTCCGCGCGCAGCATGACCGGCGTGCCGTGCGTGTCGTCGGCACCGATGTAGTAGACCTCATGGCCATGCATTCGCAGCGTCCGCACCCAGATGTCGGTCTGGATGTACTCGACCAGGTGGCCGATGTGGATCTGCCCGTTGGCATAGGGCAGTGCGGACGTAACGAGGATCTGGCGGCCACCTTGCGGCGCCGCAGCCTGCACGGAAGTGAGGTCGGATGCGGACATAGGGTCTGTAGAGGAACGGCGGAAAAACGACGGGAAACTGCGATTCTAGCAGGGGCGCGCGCCGGCGACGCGGGCAGGCGCCCTCGACCGGGCGCCGAAACAGGCGGGGCCACGCAAGCGGGATGCCCGAGGGCGGTGTGCTGCGGCGCAGCACGATTTCTGCGGGCAAAAAAAACCGGGGCGGATACGGCCCCGGAGCAACAACGACAAGAGGAGAATGGTGACGCGCCGGCAACACCAGCCGCGTACCGTAAATACTGACCACGGCCTGCGACAGAAGTTCGAAAATTTTTTCGATTTGTTACCGGCTCCGCCGGAAGCCTTGTCCGGCGGGGCTGCGCGGGCGGCGCGCCCGCGCTTTCTCCTCGTCGCGCGCTTACTGCGCCTGCGCTGCGCGCAGGTAGATTTCGACGCGGCGGTTCTGTGCGCGGCCGGCTTCGGTCGCGTTGTCCGCGATCGGGTTCGATGCGCCCATGCCTTGCGCCGACAGGCGGCCGCCGTTCACGCCGCGCTGCGCCAGTGCGTTCACGACGCTTTGTGCGCGGTTCTGCGACAGCGTCTGGTTCAGCTGCGCCGAGCCCGTGCTGTCCGTGTAGCCGACGATCGAAGCCGTCACTTGCGGGTTCTGGTTCAGCGTCGTCGCCAGGTCGTTCAGCAGCGGCGTGAAGGCCGGCGTGATCGCGTACTGGTTCGTCGCGAACGTCACCGAGCTCGGCACGTTCAGCTTCAGCGAGCCGTCCGGCTGCTCGGTCACTTGCGTACCCGTTTGCGCTGCCGACGGTGCGAGCTTGTTCTTGATCGCCTGCCAGTTGTAACCCGTCACGCCGCCGACCAGTGCGCCGACGCCAGCGCCGATCGCCGCGCCCTTGCCGCCGCCTGCCAGCGCGCCGATGCCTGCGCCCAGTGCTGCGCCCGTGCCGGTACCGACGGCCGCGTTGTTGCCTTGCTGCGTGGCGCAGCCTGCCAGCAGTGCGCCGGCCAATGCGAAGACGGACAAGCGGGTCGCGATTTTCATGTTCATCTTGGATTCCTCTCTTGGTTGAACGAGTCGACAACGACGACAACAACAGTTATGGCTCCCTGCGCGGGCCGCCCGAAAAAGGAGGGCAGGCCCGTGCTCGCGGCAGCCGCCGAGGTGGCTGCATGCCCTGCCCGTCAGCGTGGCTGTTGGGACAGTGCGACGCGTCAGCCTCTACAATATAGGCGGTAAGTGGCCGATTTGGCCCCATAGCATGCCGCACGCGAAGAGTGCGCCGGGTCGCGCGTTCGCGCAATGGCGTGCAACAGATTCTTTCACTTTTCCCGATTTTCGCGCCGTAATTTGATATTTTTTGACGTTTGCGCGCGAGAAAAACGTTTTCACGGAGTTTCGATGAGCATTGACCGGGCACAAGTCGACGCCGCTTTGGCGGCTGTCGTCGACCCCAATACCGGCCGTCCGTATGCGGCGAACAAGGGCGTGCGCAACGTCGCGATCGACGGCGACGTCGTGGCGCTCGACGTGGTGCTCGGTTATCCCGCGCGCAGCCAGCACGACGACGTGCGCGCTCGCGTCACCGCGGCGCTGCAGGCCGTGGCCGGCGTGCGCGACGCGCGCGTCGCGGTCTCGCAGGAGATCGTCGCGCACACGGTGCAGCGCGGCGTGAAATTGCTGCCGAACGTGAAGAACATCGTCGCGGTCGCGTCGGGCAAGGGCGGTGTCGGCAAGAGCACGACGGCCGTCAACCTCGCGCTCGCGCTCGCCGCGGAAGGCGCGTCGGTCGGCATCCTCGACGCCGACATCTACGGTCCGTCGCTGCCGACGATGCTCGGCATCCACGGCCAGCGTCCCGAGTCGCCCGACAACCAGTCGATGAACCCGCTCGTCGGCCACGGGCTGCAGGCGAACTCGATCGGCTTCCTGATCGAGGAAGACAACCCGATGGTATGGCGCGGCCCGATGGCGACTTCCGCGCTCGAGCAGCTGCTGCGCCAGACCAACTGGCGCGAGCTCGACTACCTGATCGTCGACATGCCGCCCGGCACGGGCGACATCCAGCTGACGCTCGCGCAGCGCGTGCCCGTCACGGGCGCGGTGATCGTCACGACGCCGCAGGACATCGCGCTGCTCGACGCGAAGAAGGGCCTGAAGATGTTCGAGAAGGTCGGGATTCCGATCCTCGGCATCGTCGAGAACATGAGCATCCACATCTGCTCGAACTGCGGCCACGAGGAGCACGTCTTCGGCGCCGGCGGGGCCGAGCGGATGGCGAAGGAGTACGGCGTGAACGTGCTCGGCAGCCTGCCGCTCGACATCGCGATCCGTGAGCGCGCCGACAGCGGCACGCCGACGGTCGTGGCCGATTCGGAAGGCGCGCTGGCGCGTCGCTATCGCGAAATCGCGCGCGGTGTTGCGCTGGCGATTGCCGAGCGATCGCGCGACATGACGTCGAAGTTCCCGTCGATCGTTGTTCAAAATACGTAAAACCCTTGCGGGGCGGGGCCTCACGCTGTTTACGGCGCCGCGAGGCGCGGTATCATGGCGACTTTTCCCGGGTCCCTTTACCCGCCCGGCGCGGCCGTCGTGTCAAACGGCCGTCAGCCGGCATGAGGATCGAATGAAACAACGACATCACGGCGTGTACGCCGGCCGCGCGCGGTGCGCGCTGCTGGCCGCCGCCGCGCTGGGCCTGCTGGCCGGCTGCACCTCCTTTTCCTCGTCGCACGAAAAACGGGCCGACGCACAACTGCAGCCGACGGTCGGCTCGCAGGCGCGCGGCGCGGTGACGTTCGTCGAGCGTCCGGACGGCGTGCAGGTCACCTACAACCTCGCCGGGCTGCCGCCGAACAGCGATCACGCCTTGCAGGTACACGAACGCGGCGACTGCAACGCGGGCGACGGCTCGAGCGCCGGCCAGGTGTTCGCACCGGCGGCCGACCGGCTGCGCGCGGGTGCCCGCGTCGCCGGCGATCTCGGCAACATCCACGCGGACGCGAACGGCGTCGCGGCCGGCTTCATCGTCGCGCCCGATCTGGCCCTCGATGGCGTGCGCTCGGCGATGAACCGCGCGGCGCTGGTGCACCGCGAACCGAGCGATCCCGCGTTTCCGCAGCATGGCGCGGGGCCCGCGCTCGCCTGTGGCGTGATCCGGTGACGGCCGCCGCGTGCGTGCGCCGATGATCGCGTAAAATGTCGGCCTTTCCCTGGCCGCCGTCCTGAATGGCGGCCTTCGTTTCCCGTCACGCAGCGTTTCCAGGCGCCCCGATATGAGCATCAAGTCCGACAAATGGATTCGGCGCATGGCCGAAGAGCACAAGATGATCGAGCCGTTCGTGCCCGATCAGGTCCGCGCGTCCGAGGACGGCCGCCGGATCGTCAGCTACGGCACGTCGAGCTACGGCTACGACATCCGCTGCGCGGACGAATTCAAGATCTTCACGAACATCAACTCGACGATCGTCGACCCGAAGAACTTCGACGAGGGTTCGTTTGTCGATTTCAAGGGCGACGTGTGCATCATCCCGCCGAACTCGTTCGCGCTGGCCCGCACCGTCGAATATTTCCGCATCCCGCGCACCGTGCTGACGGTCTGCCTCGGCAAGTCGACCTATGCGCGCTGCGGGATCATCGTCAACGTGACGCCGTTCGAACCCGAGTGGGAAGGCTACGTCACGCTGGAATTCTCGAACACCACGCCGCTGCCCGCGAAGATCTACGCGAACGAAGGCGTCGCCCAGGTGCTCTTCTTCGAGAGCGACGAAGTGTGCGACGTGTCGTACGCGGATCGCGGCGGCAAGTATCAGGGGCAGCGTGGTGTCACGCTGCCGAAAACCTGATCTGGTTGCATAACGTCTCACCAGTTTCCGGGTGACCGCTGCGCGTGACGCGCCGCGGTCGTTCTTTTTGGAGAATCGCCCATGAAGTTTCGTTTCCCCGTCGTCATCATCGACGAAGATTTCCGCTCCGAGAACATCTCGGGCTCCGGCATCCGGGCGTTGGCCGAAGCGATCGAGAAGGAGGGCGTCGAAGTCCTCGGTCTCACGAGCTACGGTGATCTGACGTCGTTCGCGCAGCAGTCGAGCCGCGCGTCGTGCTTCATCCTGTCGATCGACGACGACGAACTCATGCTCGGCGAGACCGGCCAGGACGGCGAGCTGCCCGAGCTCGCGACCGCGATCATCGAGCTGCGCGCGTTCGTCACCGAAGTGCGCCGCCGCAACGCGGACATCCCGATCTTCCTGTACGGCGAGACGCGCACGTCGCGCCACCTGCCGAACGACATCCTGCGCGAGCTGCACGGCTTCATCCACATGTTCGAGGACACGCCGGAGTTCGTCGCACGCCATATCATCCGCGAGGCGAAGGTCTATCTCGACTCGCTCGCGCCGCCGTTCTTCAAGGAGCTCGTGAAGTACGCGGACGAAGGCTCGTACTCGTGGCACTGCCCGGGCCACTCGGGCGGCGTCGCGTTCCTGAAGAACCCGCTCGGCCAGATGTTCCACCAGTTCTTCGGCGAGAACATGCTGCGCGCGGACGTCTGCAACGCAGTGGACGAACTCGGCCAGCTGCTCGACCACACGGGCCCCGTCGCGGCGTCCGAGCGCAACGCGGCGCGCATCTTCAGCGCGGACCACCTGTTCTTCGTGACCAACGGCACGTCGACGTCGAACAAGATCGTCTGGCATGCGACGGTCGCCCCGGGCGACATCGTGCTGGTCGACCGCAACTGCCACAAGTCGATCCTGCACGCGATCACGATGACGGGCGCGATCCCCGTGTTCCTCACGCCGACGCGCAACCATTTCGGCATCATCGGGCCGATCCCGCGCGACGAATTCAAGCCGGAGAACATCCGCAAGAAGATCGACGCGAACCCGTTCGCGCGCGAAGCGATGCGCGAGAACCCGGACATGAAGCCGCGCATCCTGACGATCACGCAGAGCACGTACGACGGCGTCGTCTACAACGTCGAGATGATCAAGGACCTGCTCGGCGACCTGCTCGACACGCTGCACTTCGACGAAGCGTGGCTGCCGCACGCAACCTTCCACGATTTCTACCGCGACATGCACGCGATCGGCGACGGCCGTCCGCGCACCGGCGCGCTCGTGTTCGCGACGCACTCGACGCACAAGCTGCTCGCGGGCATCTCGCAGGCCTCGCAGATCGTCGTGCAGGATTCGGAGAACCGTACGTTCGACAAGCATCGCTTCAACGAGGCGTACCTGATGCACACGTCCACGAGCCCGCAGTACGCGATCATCGCGTCGTGCGACGTCGCGGCCGCGATGATGGAGCCGCCGGGCGGCACCGCGCTCGTCGAGGAATCGATCGCCGAGGCGATCGACTTCCGCCGCGCGATGCGCAAGGTCGACGCCGAATACGGCGACGACTGGTTCTTCAGCGTGTGGGGCCCGGACAACCTGTCCGAGGAAGGCATCGGTTCGCGCGAGGACTGGATGCTGAAGCCGAACGACCACTGGCACGGCTTCGGCCCGCTGGCGGAAGGCTTCAACATGCTCGACCCGATCAAGGCGACGATCATCACGCCGGGGCTCGACGTCGACGGCGAGTTCGGCGAGACCGGCATTCCGGCCGCGATCGTCACGAAGTACCTGGCCGAGCACGGGATCATCGTCGAGAAGACCGGCCTGTACTCGTTCTTCATCATGTTCACGATCGGCATCACGAAGGGCCGCTGGAACTCGATGGTGACCGAGCTGCAGCAGTTCAAGGACGACTACGACAACAACCAGCCGCTGTGGCGCGTGCTGCCGGAATTCGTCGCGCAGCATCCGCGCTACGAGCGTGTCGGCCTGCGCGACCTGTGCACGCAGATCCACGACGTGTACCGCGCGAACGACATCGCCCGCCTGACGACCGAGATGTACCTGTCGGACATGGAACCGGCGATGAAGCCGTCGGACGCGTTCGCGAAGCTCGCGCACCGCAAGATCGACCGCGTGCCGCTCGACGAGCTCGAAGGCCGCGTGACGAGCATCCTGCTCACGCCGTACCCGCCGGGCATTCCGCTGCTGATCCCGGGCGAGCGCTTCAACAAGACGATCGTGAACTACCTGCGGTTCGCGCGCGACTTCAACGAACGCTTCCCGGGCTTCCACACCGACATCCACGGCCTCGTCGCGGAAGAGGTGAACGGCCGGGTCGAGTACTTCGTCGACTGCGTGCGCGACTGATGGCGACGCACGGACGAATCCAGGCGATGCGCGCGGCACTGGCCGCGCTCGCCGTCTGGGCGGCAGGGGCGGCAGGGCTGGCGGGAGTCGGGGTCGCGCACGCGGAAGTCGCGGCGGCCGACCCGATCGACGTCGCGATGCGGCAGTGTCTCGCGCGGCGCGACCGGTCGTCGCCGGCCGGCCAGATCCAGTGCATGGGCGAGGCGCAGCAGCAGTGGCAGGCCGTGATGGACGGCGCGTACCAGCGCCTGTTGAAGGATGCGCCGGCCGACGCGAAGCGCGGCTGGCAGGACAGCCAGCGCCATTGGCTCACGTGGCGCAAGGACGAAGTGCATCTGCTGAAGGCCGTGTACGACACCACGCGCGGGACGTCGTACGCGATGTCGAGTGCCGACCTGCAGCTGCAGCCCGTGCGCGACCGTGCACTGGCGCTGCGCGGTGCGGCCGATCGCTATGCGCCAGCACCCGCTGCCGTGCCGGTCGCGGCCACGAGCGGCGCGCAGGGCAGCGCGGGTGATGCCCCGAGCGCGGCCCAGGGCGGGGTCAAACCGAACGCCAAGCCGGCGAACGCGCCGCGCGATCCGGCCGTGCGCCGCGTGCGACCGTGCGAACAGGACGCCGCGTGCGAGCATGCGCTGTTCGACCTGAACCGCTATTACCAGAAGCTGCGCCGCAAGATGCCCACGCATTCGGCCGCGACGCTCGTGCGCGCGCAGCGCGCGTGGGTCGGGTTCCGCGATGCGACGGCACCGCTCGTCGGCGAGGACGGCCGCGTCGACCTGATCGGCGCGCGCATCGCGACGATGAAGCGGCTGTCGGAGACGGCCGGCAACAAGTAAGCGCAATGGCGACGCCGGTGATCCGGCGAGACGGCAAAAAGCAAAACGGGCACCCGAAAAGGTGCCCGTTTTTCATTTGGCGGCCGTGAGTCAGGCGGGCCGTTGCGTCTCGAGCCCGCCGAACCACGACGGCACGAGCGCGAGCGCATCGTCGAGCGACGCGAGCACGTGCAGGCTCAGCGCGACGATTTCGGGCGTCGGCGCCTTCAGGTCGGGCACGGTGATGACCGATGCGCCCGCGCCGGCGGCCGATTGCGCGCCGAAGTCGCTGTCCTCGAACGCGACGCAGGCGTGGGTCGGCACGCCGAGGCGTTCGGCCGCGAGCCGGTAGACGGCCGGGTCGGGCTTGCCGCGCGCGACTTCGTCGCCGCCCGCGATCGCGCGGAAGAACGGCAGCAAGCCGACCGCGTCGAGCCGCGCACGGACGACCTCACGCGCGGACGACGACGCGACCGCGCACGGAATGCCGGCTTGCGCGAGCGCGTCGAGCAGCGCGAACGCGCCCGGCTTCAGCGGAAACTTCGGATGCGGTTCGGGCGCCGCGAGCTGCTCGCGCACGCGGATGCGCACCGCGTCGAACGTATCGGGGTTGCCGATCAGCCGCGCCAGGATGACCTGGCCTTCGGCGAACGAGCGGCCGACGATCTGCAGGTAGTCGGTGGTGGTCAGCGTGACGCCGTGCGCATTCGACACGTCGATCCACGTGTTCATGATGGTCCGCTCGGAATCGACGAGCAGGCCGTCCATGTCGAAGAGCGCGGCGGAAAAGGTCATCGGCGGCATTCGGGAAGCAGGGCAGGCGATGGGCGGCGCGACGGCCGCCCGAATGAAAAACGGACGCCGAGGGCGTCCGTCCGGAACAGCAGGCTTACTGGCCGAGCGCGGCGCGCGCCGCCTTGACCGCCGCACGCACCTGGTCGGGCGCGGTGCCGCCCGGGTGGTTGCGGCTCGCGACCGAGCCCTCGAGCGTCAGGTAGCCGAACACGTCTTCGCCGATCAGGTGCGCGACGTTCGGCAGTTCCTGCTTCATCTCGTCGAGCGTCAGGTCGGCCAGGTCGATGCCGCGGTCGTCGCAGATCTTCACGGCGTGCGCGACGGCTTCGTGCGCGTCGCGGAACGGCAGGCCGCGTTTCACGAGGTAGTCGGCGAGGTCGGTGGCGGTCGAGAAGCCCTGCAGCGCGGCCGCGCGCATCGCGTCCGGCTTCACGGTGATGCCGGCCACCATCTCGGCGAAGATCCGCAGCGTGTCGGCGACGGTGTCGACCGTGTCGAACAGCGGTTCCTTGTCTTCCTGGTTGTCCTTGTTGTACGCGAGCGGCTGGCCCTTCATCAGCGTCAGCAGCGCCATCAGGTGGCCGTTCACGCGGCCCGTCTTGCCGCGCGCGAGCTCGGGCACGTCCGGGTTCTTCTTCTGCGGCATGATCGAGCTGCCGGTGCAGAAGCGGTCGGCGATGTCGATGAAGCCGACGCGCGGGCTCATCCACAGCACGAGTTCCTCGGAGAAGCGCGACACGTGCGTCATCACGAGCGCGGAAGCCGCCGTGAATTCGATCGCGAAGTCACGATCCGACACCGCGTCGAGCGAGTTCGCGCAGATGCCGTCGAAGCCGAGCGTCTTCGCCACCGCGTGACGATCGATCGGGTAGCTCGTACCGGCGAGCGCGGCCGCGCCGAGCGGCAGGCGGTTCACGCGGGTGCGGCAGTCGCGCATGCGCTCCGCGTCGCGCGAGAACATCTCGACGTACGCGAGCAGGTGGTGGCCGAACGTGACGGGCTGGGCAACCTGCAGGTGCGTGAAGCCCGGCATGATCGTGTCGGCGTTCTGTTCCGCGAGGTCGAGCAGCGCGCCGCGCAGGTCGTTCAGCAGGCCGCCGATGCGGTCGATCTCGCCGCGCAGCCACAGGCGGATGTCGGTCGCGACCTGGTCGTTACGCGAGCGGCCCGTGTGCAGGCGCTTGCCGGCGTCGCCGATCAGCGCGGTCAGGCGCGCCTCGATGTTCAGGTGGACGTCTTCCAGGTCGAGCTGCCATTCGAATTCGCCGCGCTCGATTTCACCCTTGATCTGCGTCATCCCGCGTTCGATCGCGGCCAGGTCGTCGGCGCTGATGATCTTCTGCGCGGCGAGCATGTTCGCGTGCGCGAGCGAGCCGGCGATGTCGACGAGCGCGAGGCGCTTGTC
Source organism: Burkholderia sp. Tr-20390 (assembly GCF_017104595.1). Taxonomy (NCBI): domain Bacteria; kingdom Pseudomonadati; phylum Pseudomonadota; class Betaproteobacteria; order Burkholderiales; family Burkholderiaceae; genus Burkholderia; species Burkholderia sp. Tr-20390. The sequence goes on from NZ_JAAGPC010000176.1 coordinate 15,263, forward strand.
GAAAAATACCGACGACGTGTAGCGCTTGACCAGCTCGGACATCGGTTCCGAGAAGCGGGCCGACCAGGCCTCGCCCTTTTTGTGCAGTTGGGACGTCATGGCGATTCTTCGAAGGGAGATTGAGCGGCGTGCGCCGCCGAGGAATCCGGGGATTTTAGCATTCGCGGCCGGGTGTCCGGCACAAGCCCGCCGCGGGCGCTAGCGCGGCGAGCAGGTCAGCGGGCCGATCCGCGGCAGCGTGCCGTCGTCCGGCCGCCGGTACGCGAAGGCAACCGCGCAATCGTGGCCGTTGCCGGAGATTTCCAGGCGGTTGTGCTCGACGAGGCCGTCGACGAACGTGAGGCCGTCGTAGCCGACGATCGTGCGCTGGCCGTTCTCGACGTCGCGGACTTCGAGCCCCGGTGGCAGCGGCGTACCGTCGGGCGCGTGCAGGATGATCGACGCCGCGCTGTAGCGCGACACGGCGAAATGCGCGAGCACGCCCGAGCGCGCCTGCGGCACGACGTCGAGCGTCGTGTCGGCGATGCGCGCATCGGCCGGTAGCGTCGCGCCGTCGATCGCGACGCGATTGTTCTGGTACGCGTTCAGATCGGGCACCAGCAGGTAGCCGGCGCGGTTGGTCTCGCCGATCAGCCGGTTCTGGTGCAAGACGGGGACGCGCCCCGTATCGGTCGAGACGAGCGCAAAGCTGTCGTCGATGCGGCGCGCTGTCATCAGCCGGCCGTCCATCAGCACGAGCGCGCCCGTGACGTCGACCGACGCGTTGCCGCGCCCGCCGAACGACTGCGCAAGCAGCGTGACTTCGCCGGCGCGGCCGAGATACCGCACTTGACCCTGCCCATAGCGCAGCGCGGCGCTGGTGCCCGCCTGCACGTTCCAGCCGAAGCCGCCGCCGTAGTCGGGCGGGCGCGACGCGTTCACCGCGTAGGTCGATTCGCCGTTCTGCCGGCCCGCGCTGGCCGAGACCGACGTGTTGCCGCCGAGGCCGATGCTCACGCTGGCGAAGAAGCCGCGCGTGTCGCGCTGCCTGAAATCCTGGAACGCGCTGACGGTCAGCGACGTCAGCATGCCGAGATTGACGAGGTACGCGATCGAACCGATGCGCGATGCATCGATGCCCGGGTACTTGAGGCCCAGATAGCTGAACGACAGCGTCTGCGCGCGCAGGAACGGAAACGACACCGTGATGCGGTCCGTGGCGCTCGACACCGGGATGCCCTCGCGCGCACCGAGGTCGCCGTAGCCGCCGAATGCGCGCAGCGTCTGCGCATCGATCGAGACACGCGGCGTCACGTACTGGTAGCCGAAGCCCACCTGCGCGCCGGCGCCGCGCTGTGCGCTGACGGCCAGCGACGCGTTCGCGACGCCGCCGTTGCCGATGCGCGCGAGGACGCCCGCGCCGGCGTTGTAGACGCCGCTCGTCGCTTCCGCGTGCGCCTCGACGGTCAGCCGCTCGCTGATGCCGTAGCGTAGCGACCCGCTCGCCGCCGGCGTGTGGGCGTAGTCGAACGAGGTGATGCCGTACGCGCGTCGCAGGAAACCCGCCTCGACCGAATAGCTCGCGAGGCCCGGCGCGAGCAGGCGCGTATCGATGTACAGCGGAATCGACGTCGACACCGAGCGGCCCAGCGCGTCGCGCGTGACGACGGTGGCGTTGCCCGAGCCGGTGATGCCCGGCACGCTGTTGATCACGAACGGCCCGCCCGGCACGTCGCCGCTGAACTGGCGCACGTTGTTCACGTACAGGTCGACCGACGTCGGCACGACCGCGCTGCCGGACAGCGCCGGCACCGGGAACGTCACGAGATCGGGGCGCAGGCCGAAGTTGCTGCGCCATTGCACGCCACCGATGCGCAGCGAGCGCGTCCACGACAGCGACGACGAGATCGTGTCGCCGAACTGCGTGGTCGTGAGCGTCGCCGGGCTCGAGCGCGTCCACGACGTGTCGTAGCGCAGGTAGCGCTGGCGGTCGTCGTACAGGTACGCGATGCCGGTGCTGCTGAAGACGCCGGCCGGGTCGAAATAGCGCGCCTCGCTCCAGATGGCGAGCGGCGAATGGGCGAGGGTCTGCGCGTAGGCATCGTAGTTCAGCACGAAGCCGCGGCCGGCCGTGGCGGGCGGCGCGGCGGTGAGCGCGCGCGTGTCGAACGTGTGCGGAATGCGCAGCGCGTCGGGCACGCGCAGGTCGAGCGTCTGGCGGCTCGTGTCCACGTCGTAGCGCAGCCCCGGGAGCGTGTCGAGCGCGACGAGCGTATTCGAAGGCTCGTGCGTGCGCTCGCCCGTCGCGACGCCGAGATCGTTCAGGTCGGCGGAGGCCGCGTAGAGTCGCCCGTCGATCTGCTGGACGCGGGCGATCCGGTGGGTCGGCTCGCCGTTGAGCGACACGTCGAGAAACAGCACGCCGGGCTCGGGGGCAGCCGCGGGGGCGGGCCGCGCGGGCGCCGGCTCCGCGCGTGCCGCGGCGGCATGCAGCGCCAGCGCGATCGCGAGGGCGCCCCCCAGCCGGCGGTGTCGCGCGGCGGCGCGGGCCCGGCGGGCATGGCCCGCCGTCCGCACGGGCACCGTGGCGGGTTCGCGTCCGCGCGTCCGGGGGGCCGCCAGCGCGCCTCCACCGGCGGCCCGCTGAACGCGCCCCGTACCTGCACGAACGATGCCCGCCC
>NZ_JAAGPC010000177.1:0-17738 GCF_017104595.1 Burkholderia sp. Tr-20390
GAGAAACGGCGCGTATTCGGCCGTGTTGCCGTGCGCGCGCACGATCTTGTGCAACCCGTTCGCGGGATCGGCCGCACACCCGGAACCGGTGGTGCACCGGAAGCGCGTGACGGACACGACGAGCCCGCGCCATGCGACATAGCCCGCATACGTCGGCCGCACGTCCGGCATCAACTGTGCTCGCACCGCCGAGCGGCCGCCGTCCGCACCGATCAGCAGGTCGGCCGTCTCGGCGTGGCCGCTCGCGAAATGCGCGACGATCCGCTCGCCGTCCTGCTCGAATCGCTCGAACGCGTCGCCCGTATGGACGATGCCGGCCGGCAGCGCGCGCTTCAACGCCGTGTAGATCACGTTCCATGCGGTCTGCGTTTGCGGCATCGTGAAGCGTTGCACGATGCGGTCGTGCGCATCGACGTAGATCCGGTCGATCGAATCGACGGCGGCCTCGCGCGGCAGCGGTACGTTGCCGAATGCGAACGCCCGCTCGATCGGCGGCTGCAGCACGATGCCGCCGCCGCGGCTGTCCAGGTCGTGCGGGGATTGCTCGAATACGCCGACGTCCCAGCCGGCCGCGCGCAGGGCGGTCGCGGCGAACAGCCGCCGACCGACCCGCCGACGATGACGGCCTTGCGGCCCGATCCGTGTTCCATCCGATGTCTCCCGATGATGGCCGAGCATAGGGCAAGCAACGGACGCAGCGGTTGAATCGTTCTGAAGCGGCCTGCGTGACAGCGTGACGCGTGCGCCGCCGCTCAGCCTCGGCGGCGTTTGGCGGGGGCGGCGCAGGAGCGGGAAGCCACGCGTTGCAGTGCGGCCGGCGTGCCGTTCACGAACGCGTCGACCTGCCGTTCGATTTCGGCGTCGAGATCGTCGGGCACCGGCAATCCGTATACCCGCTTGCGCACCCCGAGAGGGAAGAGGCTCGCGTGCAGGCTCCAGCCCCGTTCGATTTGCGCGTTGCGCTGCGCTTCCGCCGCCGGCGTTGCTTCAGAAAAATTCAGTTCGCCGCCATGACTTTCAGGCGCACGTCCCCTAGTCTTGCTACCGAACCGCCGCATGGGCCGGGCGCGCAGGTCGAAGGAGCTCCTGCTCGAGCATCTCGACGGCAACCTCGGGCTGGCCGACGTGGCGAGCGCATGCGGGCTGTCTCGCAGCTATTTCGTGAAGGCGTTTCACCAGACCACCGGGCTGCCGCCGCATCGCTGGCTCATCGTGCAGCGCATCGAACGGGCGAAGGAGTGGATGCGCAATCCGAGCCTGCCGTTGAGCATGATCGCCGACGCGTGCGGTTTCGCCGATCAGAGCCACTTCTCGCGGACCTTCACGCGCCTGACCGGCGTCAGCCCTCGCCGCTGGCGCGTGGACCATACCTGAGCGTCGTGATGCGGGGCCGGACAGGCGAGGTTCGCTTCGTCATCCGGCATCGGAACGTGTGCATCCTGCGCGGCTCGATTCGGCCGGGTGCGGGGCGGGCGCGGTAGCGGCGATCGCACGTGCGGCGCGCGGCTTGCGCCACGCCGGCCGGATCAGCGCGCGCCTGTAGCGGTGTGCGCAGGGTGCTTATGCGTAGAAGCCGATCAGCATGTCGAGATTGCGTTGCGCGTGCGGCTCGAGCGGCGCGAATTCCGCCGATCGAAACAACGGGGCCTGCGCGCGCAGATGTTCGAGCGCCTGCTTGCGGCCGGCGCGGAAGGCTGCCGACGGTGCATCGGGATCCTGCGCCCACTCGCGCGCGATCGCGCGGTCGTACTCGCGCAGCCGGTCGGGTGCGGCCGCGAGGATCGCGAGATCGGCGTCGAGAAAAATTTGCGCGGCGCGCTGCAATTCCGGATCGGCGGCGAACCCGTCAGGCAGCCGGTGCGATTTCGTCGCCAGCACCAGGTCGCGGGCAACGGACACGTGCGATGCATGCGCATGCAACCAGGCTGCGTCGCAACGCGCGTGCGTGACCTGCGCGAGCCATTGCGCGCTGAGCGCTTCGTTGTCCGCATACGCCGGCAGCGTCGTCGCGTAGACGATATCGTGCGCCCACACGGCGAGCTCGATGGCCGGCCACAGCGGGTCCGCACGATACGGCGCGAGGTGCGCGAACAGTTCCGCCAGATGGGCGAGCGTGTGGTAGAAGCGCTGCGGCTCGCCGTACGCGCGTTCGACGAGCGGCCACACGGCCGTCGTGCCGAAGCAGGCGTCGCAGGCGGCGCGCAGCGTGCGCGCGATATCGGGTTCGAGGGCGTGCATGGCGGCGATCGGCTCGGGCGGGCGATGCGCGCAGCATAGCAAACGTGGCCGCGAGCAGGCATGCCGCTTGCGCACGCGCACGGATTGCACCGTATCGGAGGTTGCCATGAAACGAATCTGGCCGCGCTGCCCGCTGCTCGCGATCTGGGCGGTCGGGGCGCTCGCGCTGTACGCAGACCTCGCCTCGGCGGCACCCGACGTCTCGATCAGCCGCGCGGATTATGGGACGACCGCGACCGGGCAGGCGGTGAGCCGGTACACGCTGGCGAACCAGCGCGGCGTGACGCTGAAAGTCATCACGTACGGCGCTATCGTGACCGCGCTCGACGTGCCGGATCGAACCGGCCACGTTGCCGACATCGTGCTCGGCTTCGATTCGCTGCACGACTATGAAGCGCACAACGGCAACATCCATTTCGGCGCACTGATCGGCCGGTATGCGAACCGCATTGCCGGCGGGCGGTTCCCGCTCGATGGCCGGACGTGGACGCTGCCGGTCAATGACGGGCCGAACACGCTGCATGGCGGCCCCGGCAGTTTCGACGCGAAGGTATGGACGGTCACCGGTACGCACAGCGACGCGAACGGTTCGAGCGTCACGCTGCGCTACGTGAGCCCCGACGGCGAGAACGGCTTTCCCGGCACGTTGACGACGGACGTGACCTACACGCTGACGCGCGACAACCAGATCCGGATCGACTATCGCGCGACGACCGACAAGGACACGGTCGTCAACCTGACCAACCACAGCTATTTCAATCTGGCGGGGCAGGCCGGCGGCAGCGTCGAGCGGCAACTGATCGAGATCGCCGCCTCGCGCTTCACGCCGACCGACGAGACGTCGATTCCGACCGGGCAACTGGTGAGCGTCGCGGGTACGCCGATGGATCTGCGCCAGCTGACGCCGATCGGTGCGCATTTGCGCGACGCCTATCCGCAGCTCGTCATCGCGCATGGGTACGACCAGAACTGGGTGCTCGACCAGGGCGGCCAGCCGGCGCCGGCGTTTGCCGCGCGCGCCTATGATCCGGCGTCGGGGCGCTTCCTCGAGTTGTACACGACGCAGCCGGGGCTGCAGTTCTATACGGCCAATGGATTGAACGGCAGCGTCGCGGGCAAGGGCGGGACGGTCTATCGGCAAACCGATGCGTTCGCGCTGGAGGCCGAGCATTTTCCCGATTCGCCGAATCATCCGGCATTCCCGACGACGGTGCTCAAGCCCGGCGAGACGCTGCACGAAGTGACGGTGTGGCGGGTGGGGGCACGATGAGCCGGGGCGCGGCCCGGATCGTCTCCGCTACAGGTTGACCACGCCGCGCCCGAGTTCGATCACGCGGCCGCCCACGCCGATTTCGCCGCTCGCGCTGACCGACAACCGCAACCGGCAAGGCCGGCCGACGGCGTCGCCCTGTTCGACCTGAAACGCGGCCGGCAGGTCGCGCTTCATCGCAAGCAGCCACCCGCCCAGGTTCGCGCAGGCCGACCCCGTGCCCGGGTCTTCGGAAACGCTGCCTTGCTTCACGAAGAAGTAGCGCGACACCACCGTCCCCGGACGCTCGGCATCGAACGCGAAGACGTAGGCGGTCTTGCGGCCGAGGCTGCTGGTCGGCCAGATATCGAGGCAGGCGCTGTCGGGCTGCGCGCGGCGCACGGCGGCGGGATCCTTGAGCGCGACCAGCAACTGGTCGGCGCCGGTGTCGACCCAGATCGGCGACGTGAGCAGATCGTCTTCCGTGAGCCCCAGCAAGGTCGCCATCCGGGCGTCCGACAATTCGCACGGCGCCGTCTTCGGCATGCCTGCGTGCGGCGCGGTGAACGTCCACACGTCGTCGTGCGCGCTCACGTCGACCACGCCGGCCTTGAACTCGAGTGCGAGCTCGTCGCCCGCACCCAGCAAGTCGCGCACGACATGCGCGGTGCCAAGCGTCGGATGGCCCGCAAAGGCCATTTCATAACCGGGCGTGAAGATGCGAACCCGCGCATGGGCGCGCTCCGACGGCAGCACGAAGGTCGTTTCGGACAGGTTGAACTGCACCGCGAGCGCCCGCATGGTCACGTCGTCCATGCCGCGCGCATCGTCGAATACGCAAAGCGGGTTGCCGCCGAAAGTCGATTCGGCGAATACGTTCAGCAGGCGGAAGGCGTAGGCAGGCATTTGAATCTCGTGTGGGTGCGGCAATCGACGGACCGAGGGGCACGTTTGTCGGCGGCTTGCGGCAGAGCGGCGGCGACATCGCGTCACAATGCGGTGCGTCATTGTGCCCGCAAGATGCGATGAAAGGGCGCCATCCGGGCTGTCCGTTTTTCATGCATGATCGGGGTTCTCCGGTTTGCCGATGGAGATTCGGTTCGATCACTCGACTATCCGCAACGTGCAGGTTCGAGCGTGCAGGGGGAAGACATGGGATCTGACGCAAGCGCTCCGGACACCGGCGGCGACCAAGCGAATGCCGGCTGGCCCCAAACGCTCCTGGACGCGATCGTCCGTGGCGTGGAAGGGCACGGCATCCCTGCCGGCACCGACTGGCCGACCGCGAAGCAAATCCTCGCGGACAACGATGGGCAGTGGAAATTCTCGGCGGTGCTGGTTCCAATCGTCGCGCGGCGCGAGCCGACGATCCTGCTGACCACGCGCGCGTCGGACCTCAGCGAATACTCGTCGCATGTGAGTTTTCCGGGCGGACGCCCGGCCGAGTCCGACCGCGATATCGGTACGACCGCTTTGCGCGAGGCATTCGAGGAAATCCGCCTCGCGCCTGATGTGGTCCGCGTGGCCGGCAGCTTGCCGATCCACAAAACCAGAAAACGCAATCACGCGATCTTTCCCGTGGTCGGCATCGTGCCGGAAACGGCGATATGGGAGGCGGCGCCCGCGGAAGTCGCGGAGATCTTCGAGTTTCCGTTCGCCGTGCTGCTGAATCCGGATCTGCTGCGGCAATACACGGACGGCGAGCGCACGGGCGCATGGTACTGGGCGGAGCAGACGCAGGACATCTGGGGTGTGACGGCGCTCATCCTGAGGTCGCTCGCCGGTCTGGTCCGCGATGCCATGCGTTGACGGCATGCGTGACGGTCGCACGCCGATGCACGTCAATGCACGTCAATGCGACGACACGAATTGCGCATCCTCGAAGGCTTCCGGAATCGCGAAGCTGTCGCGCATGCGCTGCGTTTCCTTCGCCGGCGTCAGGCCGAACAGGCGCTTGAATTCGCGGCTGAACTGCGACGGGCTCGCATAACCGACCGCGTAGCCGGCCGCCTCCGCCGTCAGGTCCTCGCGCACCATCAGCAGGCGCGCCTGATGCAGCCGTGTCGACTTCAGGTACTGCATCGGCGACACCTGCGTGATCGCCTTGAAGTGGCTGTGAAAGCTCGGCACGCTCATGCCGGCTTCGTCGGCCAGTTGCGGCACGTCGAGCGGCTGCGCGTAATCGGCATGGATCACGCGCAGTGACCGGCCGATCCGGCCGAACTGCCCGCGCATCGCCAGCGCGCTGCGCATCGCGCTGCCCTGCGCGCCGGTGAGCACGCGGAAATACAGCTCGCGCAGCAGCGCCGGGCCGAGCACCACGGCGTCGAGCGGCCGGTGCATCGCCTCGACGAAACGCAGCACCGATGCGTGCATCGCTTCGTCCATCGGCGTCGACATCATGCTCCTGGGCGCCTGCACGGGCTCCGCCGTCCCTTCGCGGTCGATCTGCGCCGCGAGTTCGGCGGCCAGCGTGAAATCGAGGTGCAGGTACAGCGCGAGCAGCGGGTGCTCGGGCGTGGCGTCGGTTTCCATGCTGAACGGCACGGGCACGGACACCGCCAGATAGTGGTGCTCGTCGTACAGATAGCGCTCGCCGCCGAAGTAGCCGCGCTTCGATCCCTGGCACACGATCACGATGCCCGGGTCGTACAGCACCGGCGTGCGCGACAGCGCGCGGTTCGAACGCAGGATGCGCACGCTCGGCAGCGCCGTCAGGTTGTAGCCTTCGTCGGGCGCCAGCGTGCGCAGCAGCGCCACCAGGCGCTTCCGGTCGCGCGGCGGCAGCGTCGGGGATCGGGCGGGGCGGGGATCGGCGCTCATAGTTTTGTGCAAGAAAATCAGCGGAATCGGGCTTATTCGACGTGGCTCGTCAGACTAGTATGCACGCTCCAATCGACATTCGGGAGAAGCTCACATGGCATCCGGCAAGCTCATGCTCATTACCGGCGTCAGCAGCGGCTTTGGTCGCGCGCTCGCGCAGGAGGCCCTCGCGGCGGGTTACACGGTGGTCGGCACCGTGCGAAGCGCGCAGGCGGCGCAGGATTTCGACGCGCTGTCCGCGCAGGCGTTCGCGCGGGTGCTCGACGTGACCGACTTCGACCGCATCGACGGCGTCGTGGCGGACATCGAGGCGAACGTCGGGCCCGTCGACGTCCTGGTGAACAACGCCGGCTACGGGCACGAAGGGATCATGGAAGAGGCGCCGCTCGCGGAGATGCGCCGGCAGTTCGACGTGAACGTGTTCGGCGCGGTCGCGATGATGAAGGCGGTCATCCCTTACATGCGCGAACGGCGGCGTGGCCACATCCTGAACATCACGTCGATGGGCGGCCACATCACGATGCCGGGCATCGCGTACTACTGCGGCAGCAAGTTCGCGCTGGAAGGTATTACCGAAACCGTCGGCAAGGAGCTGGCGCCGTTCGGCATCGTGGTGACGGCCGTGGCGCCGGGTTCGTTCCGCACCGACTGGGCCGGCCGCTCGATGGCGCGCACGCCGCGCTCGATCGCCGACTACGACGCGCTGTTCGACCCGATCCGCCAGGCGCGCGAAGAGAAGAGCGGCAAGCAGCTGGGCGATCCCGCGAAGGCCGCGCGGGCGATGCTCGCGGCGATCGCGGCGGACCACCCGCCCGCGCACCTGCTGCTCGGCAGCGACGCGCTGCGGCTGGTACGCGGCAAGCTGGCGGCGCTGGACGCGGAAATCCGCGCGTGGGAGGCCGTGACGGTGTCGACGGACGGTTGACGTGCCGTGCCGCACGATCGTTCGCCCGTAGCGGGTTCGTCCGCGTTGTCGACATCGTCGCCGGTCATTCGCAACTTGGCATCCTCGTTTAACAAACCTGTCCGATAATGGCTGCCGGCCAGTGCGCCGTTCATCCACCTCACAGGAGTCATCGCGATGCCATACGTCACAACGAAGGATCACGTCGAGATCTTTTACAAGGACTGGGGCCCGAAGGACGCGCAGCCCATCGTCTTCCATCATGGCTGGCCGTTGTCCGCGGACGACTGGGACGCGCAGATGCTCTTCTTCGTCCAGAAGGGCTATCGGGTGGTGGCGCACGACCGGCGCGGCCACGGCCGGTCGGCGCAGGTGTCGGACGGCCACGACATGGATCATTACGCGGCGGACGCGTTCGCGGTCGTCGAGGCGCTCGACCTGCGCAATGCGGTGCACATCGGCCACTCGACCGGCGGCGGCGAAGTGGCGCGCTACGTCGCGAAGCACGGCGAGCCGGCCGGCCGCGTCGCGAAGGCGGTGCTGGTCAGCGCGGTGCCGCCGCTGATGGTGAAAACCGCATCGAACCCGGAAGGCTTGCCGATCGAGGTGTTCGACGGCTTCCGCAAGGCGCTCGCCGACAATCGCGCGCAGTTTTTCCTCGATGTGCCGAGCGGCCCGTTCTACGGGTTCAACCGCGAAGGTGCAACCGTGCATCAGGGCGTGATCCGCAACTGGTGGCGACAGGGGATGGAAGGCAGCGCGAAGGCGCATTACGAAGGCATCAAGGCGTTTTCGGAAACGGACCAGACGGAAGACCTGAAGTCGATCTCCGTCCCGACGCTCGTGCTGCATGGCGAAGACGACCAGATCGTGCCGATCGCGGATGCCGCGCTGAAGTCGATCAAGCTGCTGAAGAACGGCACGCTGAAGACGTACCCGGGCTACTCGCACGGGATGCTGACGATCAACGCGGACGTCCTCAACGCCGACCTGCTGGCTTTCGTGCAGGCGTAACAGTGTGAGCGCAGGCCCGCTTCGGCGGGCTGCGCTGCCATTGCGGGCCGGCGGCGCGCAGTCGTGCCCGTCGCGCTGCCGGCCGCGCGGCCGGATCACCGGCCGCTGCGGTTTAGGGCCCGTTATTAGCGTGAACAGGCCCTAGCCCGGGCCGTTGAAGCGGATGCCCGGAAACGTCAGGCGCGGCAGCCGGCTTTCCAGAAACGCGAGCAGTTCGCGCACCTGCGCGGCCTTGGCTGAATCGTCCGGCCACACGAGGTAGTACGCGTCCCCCGTATTGACGGCGGTCTTGAACGGCAGCACGAGCTGCTTCTCGTCGATGGCCGTCGCGCACAGCGCGAGATCGCCGATCGAAATGCCGTGGCCGGCAATCGCCGCCGCGATCCCCTGTTCGAGCATGTCGAACACCTGCCCGCGCGTGATGTCCACCTCGAGATCATGGCCGCTGCCCTTGAGCCAGCGGCGCCAGTCGCGCCGGTCGGGCGACGGGTGGATCAGCTCGCACGCCGCCGGATTCGTGCGTGCGACCGTCGCGGTCGCCCGCGAGCACACCGGAATCAACCATTCGTCGAACAGCTTCACGCACTGCGTGGCCTCGCCGAACTTGCCCGCGCCGAGCAGGATCGCGCAATCGTAGGATTCGCTGAAGAAATCGACGGTATCGACGTCCATCCACACGCTCGCGATCTGCACCTCGAACGCGGGCCGCGTGGCGCGAAACGCGGCCAGGGCGTCGAGCAGCCAGCGCATCGTGAGCGTGGACGGCGCCTTGAGCCGCAGCACGTCGCGTTGCGACTGGAACAGCACGCAGGCTTCCTCGATCTGCCGGAAGCCGCGCCGCAGGCCCGACGCGAAGATGTGCGCTTCCGCCGTCACGGTCATTTTCGGGCCGTGCCGGACGAACAGCTTCCTCCCGAAGTACGCCTCGAGCGTCCGCACGTGCTTGCTCACCGCGCTTTGCGTGAGGCTCAGCTCCTCGGCGGCCAGCGTAAACGAACCGGTGCGCGCGGCGCTTTCGAACGCGCGCAGCGCGTAGACAGGCGGGAGCGGTTTGGCCTTCATGGGTTTAGAGCAGGAATAAAACTCATGTCATCCGGCAGGATTTTCCGTTTTTCAACAGCAGGCCGGGTACGCAATACTTCAGAAAACCGTGCAATCCGGTGCGCTGAAGCACGATGATGCCACCGTGGCGGGCACGCGCGTCCATTCACCCCACAACTTTTTGTCATGGCACTTCATTACCCGCTGCTGTTCGCCTATCTCGCCGCGATCGTGCTGCTCATCGCGACACCCGGCCCGGTCGTCATGCTCGTGGTCGGCACCGTCGCGCGGCGCGGCTTCCGCCAGGGGATGCTGACCGCGGTGGGCGCGAATGCCGCAAGCCTCGTGATGATCGCGGGGGCGATGCTGATGGTGTTCGGCGTCGTGCTCGTCAGCGAGCGTCTGTTGACCGGGTTGCATGTGGCCGGTTGCGTGTTCATCGCGGTGCTGGCCGTCCGGACGCTGCTCGGCGAATGGCGCGCCGGCCGCACGCGTAACGGCAACGACGCGCGGGAAGGCGAACCGGCGTCGCAGGCGCGCGGCTTGCCGGGCGTCGTGCGCGGCTTTCTCGTCGGCATCGCGAATCCGAAGGACCTGCTGTTCTTCGTCGCGTTCTTTCCGCAGTTCGTCGGCATCACGCCGGATTCGCGCGTGAGCCTGGCCATCCTGGCCGCACTGTGGATCGCGGTCGATTTCACGATCTTGACCAGCTACATGGCCGCGATCAACCATCCGCTGATTCATCGCAAGCAGCGCTGGATCACGGCGTCGTCGGCGGGCGCGCTGCTCGTGATTGCGCTCGCCGGGCTCGGCAGCACTATCGCGGGCACCGCGTAAGGCCGCCGTCGATCTGCATTACGCTTCGTTCGCTCCCACTCCTTGACCGAGTTCGATCATGTCCAGCACCCCTCCGACTTTCTCCGAACACCTCTTTTCCTATGGCACGCTGCAACTCGAACCCGTGCAGCTCGCGACCTTCGGCCGCAAGCTCGACGGTCGCGAGGATGCGATGCCCGGCTACGCGATGACGATGCTGAAGATCGACGATCCGGAAGTGGTGGCGACGAGCGGGAAGACGCATCATCCGGTGGTGGCTTATACCGGCCGGTCCGGTGATCGTGTCACCGGCACCGTGTTCGCGATCACGCCGAAAGAACTGCAGCACGCGGACGACTACGAAGTCGACGCGTATCGCCGCGATCGCGTGGTGCTCGAATCGGGCGTCGCCGCTTGGGTGTACGTGGACGCGACTTCGCCGCGACCGGCCTGAATCCGGCGCGCGGACAGGCGCGTGGCTGTCGCGCCTTCGCCTGCTAGTCGTTGCGCAGGAACACGACGTAGCCGCGGAACCACGGATTCGTCGCGAGGTACGGCGGCGCGTCCCATTCGCCGCCCTGGATGATGCCGATGCGAAACGGCAACTGCAGCCGCGCGACGCGCGGCAGGTAGTCCGCATAGTCGGGGATCGTGCGGCGGCCCTGGTAGGTCTGCACGACCACCTCGTCGACGATCCCCCTGAGCTGGTTCACCTGGTCGGTATCGATGCGGCTGCTCCAGTCGAGCAGCCCGGTGATGCTCAGCCGGCAATCGGCGGGCAGCGTGTCGCGCAGCGCCCGCAGGAATTCGAGGTAATCCTGCAGGTGGCGCGTGCGCGCATCGAAGTCGATCTGGATGCCGGTGATCGTGCGGCCCGACGCGCGCCAGCGCGTGAGCTGCGCGAGCATGATCTGCGTGACGCGCGGCGTCCAGCGCAGCGTATGCGCGCGATAGACGAGCCACACGTGCGCCTGCGGCGCGGGCGGCAGCGCGACGCCCTGCGCGATCACGCGAACCTGCGACTCGTCCCGTGGCGACGCCTCGATCTGCCCTTGCAGCACGTAGACGGCACGTGCGCCGTACACGACCGCCTGCGGCTTCACGCCTGCCCACAGCCAGAACGCGTCGTACCGCGCGGCGTCGACGGTGCCGGCCAGCGCGATGCGTCCGGCCAGCAGCAGTGCGAGGCACGCCAGGCATGCGATGCGCGTCACGCGGCGCTTACCAGTAGTAGCGAAGCTTCTGCGCCCACGGGCTGCCCGCGTAGCTGGCCTTCAGCGTATCGAACCAGCGCTTGCGCACGTTCTTCGGCACGTCCTTGCCGCCGCATTCGTTGGAGCCGCCCGGTGCATAGCACTTGATCGCACGGTAGTACGCGTAGGCGCGGTCGTTCGGGTTCGCCTGCGCATCGGCCATCACCGTCACGTAGCTCGACATCCGCTCGAACGGCTTGCCCGCGAACTGCGATGGCGCGGCGCCGAGCGTCGGCGGGATGCGCGTGGCGGCCGTCGTCGACGCGTTGCGCATCCACAGCGGCACCGGATCGTTTTCGAGGCCGGCCGCGGGCGGGTGCAGGCGCACGAAATCGGCGAGACAGTTCAGCCCTTTCGCATCGGCGGGATTCTGCTGGAGCAGCGTGGCGATGTCGTGCGCGGACGGGCACGTATAACCGTCTTCGTTCCTGGCGCCGGCCGCGATGAACGGCTTCAGCGGATCGGCCGGCTTGCCTGACACCAGCGCGGCATCGGCGATGAACTCGGCGTAGTGCGAACGCGTGAGCTCCTTGTACAGCAGCGTGGTCAGCGCGGTGTCGCGCAGCGCGCCGCCGGTCGCCTGGTTCTGCGCCTGGGCGCGCAGCAGGTCCGCATTGGCCGAGCGTTGCAGCAGCACGGCGCGGATCGCGGCGTTCTGCACGGGCGAATCGTCGGCGAACGCGTCGTTGACGAGCCCGGCCTGCTCCAGGTTGATCGCGAGCGCGAGTTCCAGCGCCTCGCGCTGGAAGCGGAACGTCGCGAGCGGGATCAGGTCGCGCCACAGCTGGCGCGCCTTGTCGGACTGGCCGCTATCCTCCAGCGCGAACCCGCGCAGCGCCTGCTGGCTCAGGCCGAAGTAGTCGAGCGGCTCCGCGGGCGTCTGCGGCAGCAACGCGAGCGCGGCGTCCGGCTTGTGCCCGATCTGGACGTACCAGGTCGCGAGCAGGTAGTCGTACAGTGCGGGCGCGTTCGCGAAGCGCGGCTTCTGCGCCTGCAGGTCGTCCAGCGTCAGCGGCTTGCGGCTCGAATCGCTGCTGTCCGACGTGCGCATGCGCAGCAGGTCGACGGTCGCGAGCACGGTCGGTGACTGGATCTGGCTCGCGTCGAATTCAGACCCGAACAGCAGCTTGCTGTCGAGTTCGTTCGCGAGCTGGATCAGCGGCACGTTCGACGTCGCCGGCGACCAGCGCGCGAGCGCGTGGCCGTACAGGTCGGCCTGCTGCGTGACGTTGCCGCCAAGCCACGCGACACGCCGCAACAGCCCGTTTGCAGAGGTCGCATAGCGCCCCTGCGGGTACACCTTCAGGTAAGTGCGAAACACCGTGTTCGCTGCGTCGAGCGACACCTTCGTCACGCGGCCGCGCGTCGGCGTCGGGCTGTCGTGGTCGAACACGTTGGCCTGCGCGGCGTTCAGCTGCGCGCGCCCGGCCATGTAGAGCCCGGTTTCCTTCAGCCACGGGTTCGCGCTGTGTGACGCGCTCGCGAAGGCCCGGGTCGCGGTGAGGAAGTCGGCGCGGTAGAACGCATTCGTGCCGTCGAGGTACGCGGCGAACTGCTGGCCGAGCGGCGACTTGACCGGCGGTTTGGTCCACGCGGCACTCGCGCCGCCGGCGGCGCAGGTCTTCTGCGCGATGTCGGCGCGCGCCGCGCGCAGCCGTGAGGCTTCGTCGGCGGGGAGGCCGCCGGCACCGCCCAGTGCGTCGTTGAACGCATCGGCGCCCGAGGCCATGCTGCGGCAGATGCTGCCTTCGCCGTCGGCGTACTGGTTCGACGGCGCTTCGGCATCCGTTGCGCTGCCGGTCTTGTCGGGCTCCTTCTGCCCGATGTAGATCCATCCGGAGAAGTCCATCGGGAACGGCACGATGATCTGGTTGATCCGGTCCTTCGCCGGGATCGTCTTCGGGTCCGGAAACGCCTGCGCGACCTTGGCGCTGTCGACCATCATCAGCATCGCGTTGATGCGCGTGTCGTTGGCGGGGCTCAGCATCGGCACGTTGGCGCAGGAGTAGGTGTTTGGCCGGAGCGTGGTCGGCGCATAGCAGCCGTCGTCGCCGCTGGCATGGGCAACAGGAATCCAGAACAGGCTGGCCGCCAGCGCGGCGAACAGGTGTCGGTGCAGCAATGGGCTTTTAGGCATTTCTTCTTGTGCCGGGTGTGGGGCCGCAGCGGCCGGGTCTCTCAGGTGAGGCGTTTCGCCCCGGCGCGTATCGTACCGCACCGGTCGCTTCGGCCGCGAGCGCGCGCAGGCCGGCCGGCAGCCGCATCGAATGCGGGCCGGCGAAATGGAAGTCCACTCACTGTAGACGCAACGCCACCTTGAATCCGGACCGCCTGAATTAAGATGCAGCCGGCAGTGACGGACATCCGACGATAGACAACCCGTCGTCGTCGCTGCCTGACGGGGGCGGTCCGCCGGAAGCGGCGTTCGCATCGATCCGCACGACGGGGTCGATCATGATTGAGGGCGAGCGGACGCCGGTTTCCATGCCTGTTCAATAGTATTGCTTATCAATAGGCCGATCGATGCGAGGCATCGTGAGGCGAACGGCAGACGAGAGTGCGCCGGCACACGAAAATAAGAGGATTCCGATGAAACCCATTACATGGATGGTCATGGCAGTCGCGCTCGCGCTGTCCGCCTGCGGCGGCGACGATGTCGCCACGAACGGCGGCGCGTCGTCGTCGTCGCCGAACACGCCCGGTTCACCTTCCGGCCCGACGTCGCCCGGTGGCGGCTCGAACGGCGGCTCGAACGGCGGGCCGACGGGCGGCGGCGGGACGACGCAACCGCAGGCCGGCTGGTCGAAGGCTGCCGCCGTGGACGGCAACGGGCCGGAAGGCCAGCCCAGCGTGACCATCGACGCGAGCGGCAACGCGCTCGCCACCTGGATGACCAATGGCCCGGCCGGCACGAACGGCAACGAAATGTGGGGCGCGCGCCGTGTGGCGGGCTCGGGCTGGGGCAGCGCGACGCGGCTCGACACGGGCGACGGTTCGCATGCGATGAACACGCTGACCGGCGTGCAGCCGAAACTGGTCGGCAATGCGAGCGGGCAGGCGGTCGCGTTCTGGACCGAATGGACGCCGGGCGCCAACACGTACGCGTTGTGGGCGCGCCCGTACAGTCCGGGTAGCGGCTGGGGCACGCCGGTCACGGTGGCGCCGGACATGGCCGGGTCGTCCTATTCGGCCGGCATGGACAGCCAGGGCAACGCGCTCGTCACCTGGACGCAGTCGATCAGCCTGCTCGATACGCGCATCGCGTGGACGCGCTATACGCAGGCCGGGCAGTGGTCGCCGACGGCGCTGGTCCAGATGCCGGTGCAGAGCGGCCCGGACGCCGTGACCGGCGACACCGACAACGTGCGGCCGATGCTGTCGGTCCTGTCGTCCGGCCGGGCGGTGCTCGCGTGGCGGCAGACCAACCATACGAAATCGGCGCTGTGGACGGCCACGTACGACGCGACCAACGGCTGGACCAACGTCAACCCGGTCGTCTCGAACTCGAGCCTGTTCACGACGATCATCTCGCCGGTCGCCGGCATGGACGCGAAGGGCAACATCACGCTGGTCTGGGGGCAACTCGACGTGACGGGCGGCAAGCTCTACAACGCCACGATGTCGCAGCGCTACGTGTCCGGAACCGGATGGCAGCCCGCCCAGCCGGTCGCCCCGGCGATCGTGGTGCCCACGGGCTTCATCGCGACGCCGATGCTGACCGTCAACGAAAACGGCGTGGCCGCCGCGATGTGGGCCGAAGGCGGCGCGGTGCTGCAGGCGAGCGTGTCGGACGCCAGCGGAAACTGGGGGCCGCTGCAGAAGCTGACGGAACACCTGAACGGGGCGGCGCTCCAGTACCCCCCGCTGGTGATCGACGCGGCCGGCAACGTGACGGTCGCCTGGGAGGACACGGGCACGCCGAACGCGTCGGTCCTCCTCGTGGCCGGCTACCGGAACGGCGCGTGGAGCACGTCGACGGCGGATCCGCAGGATGGAACGTGGCCGGCGCTGGCCGTCAACGCGGCGGGGGCGATGGCGCTCGTCTGGCAGGGGTTTGCCGCGAACATCGGCAGCCAGATCCAGTCCAGTTTTTATACGCCGGGCTCGTAATCGTGTCGCGTCGGGCATTCGAAGGAGAAGCCATGAAGCAAGTCTTGCAGTGCACCGTTGTCACCTTGCGGACCGCGCTGGGCGCGGCGGCCGCCGGCCTCGTGTTGTCCGCGTGCGGTTCGACGCAGATGAACATGGTCGACGTGCAGACGTCGACCGCGAAGACGCTCGGCCTCGCGTCGTCGGACGAAATCACGATCGCCAACGTGCAGTACGGGAAGAAGGACGGGCTGGGTGGCCAGAAGGTGGGTTACGACGCGACGACCGGCAAGGGGCGGCGTTTCGGCTGTACGGTGTTCATGATTCCGGGGCTCACGCCGATCGATCGGCCGACGTACAACAACTGGGAATGCCATCCGCAACGCTGATGGCCGCGAGATCGACGGCGCCCGTCGCAGGGCGCCGGTCGGCCGCTTGTGTGGACGACATGCCGCGCCGGCCTTGCGCCGGCGCAATTTGGTCCGATAATCGACGAACCGATCTATCCTCCCGTGTCGGCTCGATAAAAAAACTGTCATGGATCAAGCGGCATTCGTCCCTGTTTTCAAGTTTCGCACGATCGACTACCCCGAACAGGACCGGTTCCACGTCTGGGTCAAGGACATGCTGTGCGACTACCGTCTGGATGACGACGGCGGCCACGGCGCGTTCGACGCGGAAGCGAGCGGCGCGGCGCTCGGCCCGCTGATCCTGTCGGGCCGGCAATGGCGGTCGCGCGCACCGGCCTATCGGGTCAATCGCACCACACGGCGAATCCGGCTCGACGGCCAGGATTCGATCCGCTTCACATTGTTGCTCGGCGGGCGGCTGGCCAGCTACACCGGCGGGCCCGAACTGGTCAAGCGCGCCGGCGACGTGTTCGTCTACGACGTCGCGCAGGTCAACGACTGCCGGGTCGAGGCCGGCGACGTGATCAGCCTGGTCGTGCCGAGGTACCTGCTGCCGAGCCATGCCGCACAGGCGCACGGCCAGACGCTGACGAGCGGCGTGGGGCGGCTGCTGGGCGACCACATGCTGTCGCTGTTCCGCAACCTGCCGACTCTGCGCACGCACGAGATCCCGAGCATCGTGCAATCGATGTTGCTGCTGCTGGCCGCGGCCATTTCACCCACCACGCAGGCGCTGCACGACGCACGCGGCCCGATCGACGGGGCGCTGGCCGAGCGGATCCGGCGCTACATCGACGTGCATCTGCTGGAGCCCGACCTCGATCCCGACCGGATCTGCCGCGACATCGGCGTGTCGAGAGCGCGGCTCTACCAGCTGTTCAAGGAAGACGGCGGCGTGATGCGGCAGATCACGCGCCGGCGGCTGCGCCATGCGTACCACGTGCTGGGCGACCCGCAGCGCCGGCATCGGCGCATCGCGGAAATCGCGTGGGCGCACGGCTTTCCCGACGAGAAGTATTTCCACCGGCTGTTCAAGGCGGAGTTCGGCCACACGCCGAAGGAAACGCTCGAATGCGCGACCGCGCCGGTGCTGCTGCCATGCGATGCGGCCGAGGATCGATGGGCGGACGGCGGCCGCCTGACAGGATGGACGTTGCCGTTCGGCGTACTCACCAACTGAGCGGGCGGGGCACACCGGCCGCCGCACGGCGGTTCGTGTCGTGCGTCACGCGTACGCGCTGCTCGCCACACCGCCTTCATCGACATCGTCGATCGCGGCCCGCAAGTCGTCGATCGCCACCATCAGCTCGCGGACCTGCCGCAACGACGGGTACTGGTGCAGCACCGCGTGCCATTGCGGCAGCGTCAGCAGCGCGTGCCAGACCACACCGAGGCCGTCCGGATCGGCATCCGGCCGCTGCGCGAGCGCGCTCGCGTATTCGAGGCTCGCCTGTGCCGACAGCAACTGCATTCGGCTGGCGGCGCCCAGCAGGCGCGGCGTCGTGTCGGCGGACGCATCGCAGCAATAGAGCACTTCGCGTGGCAGCGTCGCTTCATCGGTCGTCAGTGCGCGCAGCGACGCGCCGTGCACGCGCACCGTGCCCTGGTGCGTCTCGAACGCATAGAGCGTGTCCGGGTCGGCCTGCGCGAGCAGGTTCAGGCCGCGCAGCAGCCGCGGCAGATCGGTCGTCGCGGCATCCGCGGATGCTTTCGCTTCGACGAGGAAGCGCACGTTCCACACGGGCGCCGGGTCATCGCCGCGCGGGCGTTCGAGCAGGATCGCGTCCCATTCGGTTTTCGCGCGATCGTGGCGGCCCGGAATCGATGACGGCACGCGCATCGACATGCTCGCCGAGCCAGCGCAACGCGTCGGCCTTCGCGTCGAGCACTTCGGGCAGCGC
>NZ_JAAGPC010000178.1:0-17768 GCF_017104595.1 Burkholderia sp. Tr-20390
ATCAGCCGCTGCAGGCGCGGATCGACGAAGAACTCGCGCCAGCCGATGGCGGTCGCAGCTTGCCCGTTCGCGCTGCGCGCGCCGGCCGCACCCGGCTGCGTCGCGTAGACGCCGCCGGCCGGGTACGTCTGCGCGACGGGTGCATCGGGCCGCTTGTAATGCGGCGCCATCGTGCAGCCCGTGGCGAAGAGCGCGACCGCGATTGCAGTCAAAGCGTGTTTTTGCATCATCACTGTCCCTTGTTGCCTTCGTCGCCGTTGCCCGGCTTCTCTTCGTGGTGCGAGTGCTCCTGAGCCAGGCGCAGCGCCTCGTCGACGTCTTCCTTCTCGCCGCTGAAGATCGCGCGGATCTTCACGAAGAACATCGGGATCATGAAGATCGCGAGGAACGTCGCCGTGATCATCCCGCCGATCACGCCCGTACCGATTGCGTGCTGGCTCGCCGAACCCGCGCCGTTGCTGATCGCGAGCGGCATCACGCCGAGAATGAACGCGAGCGACGTCATCAGGATCGGACGCAGCCGCAGGCGCGCCGCTTCCAGCGCGGCCTCGATCGGCCCCATCTTCTCCGTCATCTGCAGTTCGCGCGCGAACTCCACGATCAGAATCGCGTTCTTCGCGGACAAGCCCACGGTCGTCAGCAGGCCGACCTGGAAGAACACGTCGTTCTCGAGGCCGCGCATCGTTGCCGCGAGCAGCGCACCGATCACGCCGAGCGGCACCACCATGATCACCGAGAACGGGATCGACCAGCTTTCATACAGCGCCGCGAGACACAGGAACACGACGAGAATCGAGATCGCATACAGGATCGGCGCCTGCGAACCGGACTGGATTTCCTGGAACGACAGGCCCGTCCACGAGTAGCCGATACCGACCGGCAGCTTCTTCGCGATCTGTTCCATCGCAGCCATCGCCTGACCGGTCGACTTGCCCGGTGCGGCCTGACCCTGGATTTCCATCGCCGACACACCGTTGTAGCGCTCGAGCTTCGGCGAACCGTACGTCCAGTGACCGGTCGCGAACGAACTGAACGGCACCATCCCGCCCGACCCGTTGCGCACGTACCAGATGTTCAGGTCTTCCGGCGTCATCCGGAACGGCGCGTCCGCCTGCACGTAGACCTTCTTGATCCGGCCGTCGGTATCGAGGAAGTTGTTCACGTACTTCGACGCCCAGGCGATCGAGAACGTCTGGTCGATCGCGTCCGCCGTCACGCCGAGCGCGTTCGCCTTCTCGCGATCGATGTCGACCTTGTACTGCGGCGTATCGTTCAGGCCGTTCGGACGCACCCCCTGCAGCGTCGGATCCTTCGAGGCCATCCCGAGCAGCTGGTTACGCGCGGCCATCAGCGCATCGTGGCCGAGACCCGCGTTGTCCGTCAGCTCGAAGTCGAAGCCGGCAGCCGTGCCGAGCTCGGGAATCGACGGCGGGTTGAACGGGATCACGATCGCGTCCTTGTAGCCCGCGTAGCGCCCGAACATGCGGCCGATCAGCGCCTGCACCTTCTGGTTCGCATGCTGACGCTGCGAGTAGTCCTTCAGGCGAACGAACACGAGACCGGAGTTCTGGCCGCGGCCGGCGAAGCTGAAGCCGTTGACCGTGAACGCCGATTCGACGATTTCCTTCTCGTCCTTCAGCAGGTAGTCGGAAATGTTCGCGAGCGTCTTCGCGGTCGTTTCCTGCGTCGAGCCCGACGGCGTCTGCACGATCACGAACATCAGGCCCTGGTCTTCATCCGGCAGGAACGACTTCGGCAGGCGCACGAACAGCAGGCCGACCGCGACGATCACGACCAGGTAGATGATGAGCCAGCGGCCCGAGCGCTTGATCACGTGGTGCACGCCGACGTGGTACTTGTCGCGGCTGTTGTTGAACGTGCGGTTGAACCAGCCGAAGAAGCCCTTCTTCTCTTCGTGATGCCCTTGCGGGATCGGCTTGAGGATCGTCGCGCACAGTGCCGGCGTCAGAATCAACGCGACGAGCACCGACAGCACCATCGCCGACACGATCGTCAGCGAGAACTGACGATAGATCGCGCCGACCGAGCCGCCCGAGAACGCCACCGGCACGAACACCGCCGACAGCACGAGCGCCACGCCAACGAGTGCGCCGGTGATCTGGCCCATCGCCTTGCGGGTCGCCTCCTTCGGTGACAGGCCCTCTTCCGCCATCACCCGCTCGACGTTCTCCACCACCACGATCGCATCGTCCACCAGCAGGCCGATCGCGAGCACGAGACCGAACATCGACAGCGTGTTGATCGAGAAGCCCACCATCGACATGATCGCGAACGTGCCGAGCAGCACGACCGGCACCGCGATCGTCGGGATGATCGTCGCCCGCAGGTTCTGCAGGAACAGATACATCACGAGGAACACCAGCACGATACCTTCGAGCAGCGTCTTGACCACTTCCTCGATCGACAGCTTCACGAACGGCGTCGTGTCGTACGGGTACTTCACGACGAGGCCGTGCGGGAAGAACGGTGCCAGTTCGTCGATCTTCGCGCGCACGGCCTTCGCGGTCGCCAGCGCGTTCGCGTTGGTCGCGAGCTGGATACCGAGTGCCGCGGTCGGCTGACCGTTGTACTTCGTGTCGAAGTTGTAGTTTTCACCGCCGAGTTCGAGCTTCGCGACATCCTTCAGGCGAACCTGCGAGCCGTCCTGGTTGACCTTCAGCAGGATGTTGCCGAACTGCTCGGGCGTCTGCAGCAACGTCGACTCGGTGATCGTAGCCTGCAGCATCGTGCCCGGCGTGGACGGCGTGCCGCCGATCTGGCCGCCTGCGATCTGCACGTTCTGTGCGGAGATCGCGGTCGACACGTCGACCGGCGTGAGGCCGTAGTTCGTCAGGCGCGTCGCATCGAGCCAGACCCGCATCGCGTACTGCGAGCCGAACAGCGTGACGGTACCGACGCCGTTCAACCGGCTGATCGGGTCCTTCACGTGCGACGCCACGAAGTTCGCGAGGTCGTACTTGTTCATGCTGCCGTCTTCGGAGTTGAAGGCGAGCACCAGCAGGAAGCTGCTGCTCGACTTCGTCACCGAGAGGCCGAGCTGCTGCACGACCTGCGGCAGAATCGGCGTCGCGAGCGACAGCTTGTTCTGCACCTGAACCTGTGCGATGTCGGCGTTGGTACCCGGCGCGAAGGTCAGCGTGATCGTCGCGTTGCCCGAGTCGTCACTGGTCGACGACATGTACAGGAAGTTGTCGAGACCGCTCATCTGCTGCTCGATCACCTGCGTCACCGTGTCTTCCACCGTCTTCGCGGAAGCGCCCGGGTAGTTCGCGGTGATCTGGATCGAGGGCGGCGCGATCGTCGGATACTGCGAGATCGGCAGCGTGAAGATCGCCGCAACCCCGGCCAGCATCAGGATGATGGCGATCACCCACGCGAAGATCGGGCGATCGATAAAAAACTTTGCCATGAAACAGGCTCCCTGTTATTGCGCGCTCGAAGCAGCGGCAGCACTCGCCGGCGCGGCGCCCGATGCGGCAGCACCGGAAGCGGCAGCGGCGCCGGAACCGGCGGCAGCCGGCGCGGCGGTGGCGGCGGCGCCCGATGCGGCTGCGGCCGCCGGTGCGAGCTGTGCCGGTACCGACTTCACGGTCGCACCCGGGCGCACCTTCTCGCCGCCCTGCACGATCACGTGGTCGCCCGCCTGCAGACCGCCTTCGACGATCCAGTTCGGGCCCTGCATGCCGGTGGTCTTCAGCGGACGCGGCTCGACCTTGTTGCTGGCGTTCACCACCATCGCGATCGCCTGGCCCTTCTGGTCATGCGTGACGCCGATCTGCGGCACCAGGAACGCGTTCTCGTTCACGCCTTCCTCGATCCGTGCACGCACGAACATGCCCGGCAGCAGCACGCGGCCCGGGTTCGGGAACACCGCGCGGATCGTCACCGAACCGGTGGCCTGGTCGACCGTCACGTCCGAGAACTGCAGCTTGCCGGCTTCCGAGTAGGTCTTGCCGTCTTCCAGGATCAGCGACACCTTCGCGGCGCCCGGGCCGCTCGTCTTCAGGCGGCCGCTCTGCACGTCCTGGCGCAGCTTCAGGCCTTCGAGGCTCGACTGCGTGAGGTCGACGTACACCGGATCGAGCTGCTGCACCGTCGACATCAGCGTCGCCTGGCTCGCCTGCACGTACGCGCCCGGCGTCACTTGCGAGATGCCGACGCGACCGGTGATCGGCGACACGACGTCGGTATAGCCGAGGTTGATCTGCGCGGTATCGACCGCCGCCTTGCCGGCCGCGACGTCCGCCGCGGCCTGGCCCTGCGTGGCCACCGCGTTGTCGTAGTCCTGCTTGCTGACCGCGTTCGCGGCCACCAGCACCTTGTAGCGCGCGACCAGTGCGTTCTGCGTGACGAGGTTCGCCTGCGCCTTCGCGAGCGTTGCCTTCGCGCTGTTCAGTGCGGCGACGTACGGCGCCGGGTCGATCTTGTACAGACGCTGGCCGGCCTTGACGTCGGTGCCTTCGGTGAATTCACGACGCAGCACGATGCCGTCGACCCGCGCGCGGACCTGCGCGACGAGGAATGCGCTGGTGCGGCCCGGCAGTTCGCTGAAGACCGGTACGGCTTGCGGTTGGACGGTGACGACGCCGACTTCCGGCGTTTGCGGCGGCGGTGCCGATTCTTTTTTCCCGCACGCGGCCAGGAAAACGGCGGCCGTCGCGACAGTGATTAAGCGGTATGGAACCCGTTCGACGCGCATGGAGCGACCTCTGTGTATAACCAATGGAATAAGTGCCGCACCCGACCGGAGGGAGCGCGACACGGATGCGCCTCACGGCGCAGATCGAACACCTGAAATACTGGACTGCCAGATACAGCAAGCGGCACGAAACCTCCGTGCCGACAGGTTGCCCCGCACTGCGGACTGGAACTTTGGCGGGAATCAGCAGAGTGGGATATTAACTGATTGCCACTTGGGTCATTCGATCGTAGGGTGGTATTGTATATACATTCATGAATGTATGTAAAAAGCCCGTTTATGCCCCGCCTGCCGTCCAGTCTTACGGATTGTTACCAATCGCAAGCATAGCCAGTCTATATGACTGCGCCGAGGGTTGCAGACCCTAAATTCACCTACGATCATTCCAATCAGGCCTGCACATGGTCAGACGTACCAAGGAGGAGGCGCTCGAGACGCGTAACCGTATTCTCGACGCCGCCGAACACGTGTTCTTCGAGAAGGGCGTGTCGCACACGTCGCTCGCGGACATCGCCCAGCATGCCGGCGTGACGCGCGGCGCGATCTACTGGCATTTCGCGAACAAGAGCGAACTGTTCGACGCGATGTTCGACCGCGTGTTTCTGCCGATCGACGAGCTGAAGCGGATGCCGCTCGACGCGCCGGGCGGCAATCCGCTCGAGAAGATCCGGCAGATCCTGATCTGGTGCCTGCTCGGCGTGCAGCGCGACGCGCAGTTGCGCCGCGTGTTCAGCATCCTGTTCATGAAGTGCGAGTACGTTGCGGATCTGGAGCCGCTGCTCCAGCGCAACCGTGCGGGCATGAGCGAGGCGCTGCACGCGATCGATGCCGATCTCGCGGGGGCCGTGCGGCTCAAGCTGCTGCCCGAGCGGCTCGATACGTGGCGCGCGACGCTGATGCTGCACACGCTCGTCAGCGGTTTCGTGCGCGACATGCTGATGCTGCCCGACGAGATCGACGCCGAGCAGCATGCGGAAAAGCTCGTCGACGGCTGTTTCGACATGCTGCGCTTCAGCCCGGCGATGCTGAAGGACGGCGACTGACCGCGCGACGAGCGATCGCTTGCGGTGTTGTCTGTTTCATCGGGCGGCGCGCCGGGCCGCGCCAACGCGCGGCCCGCGCCCTCCCCCCTGTCCCTGCTGTTTCAGGCCGCCTTCGCGCGCTGCGCGCGGGCCCGCCGGTTCGACGCGGCGACCGAATCGCGCGTCGGCATCGGCGCACCGGCCAGTCCCGCGATCCACGCGTCGGTCGACATCACGGCCGCGAAATTCGACTGGAACACCACCGTGTACGCGCGGTGAATCTCCTCGGCGCTCGCCGCCCCCGCTTCGTTCTCGTAAGGCAGTGCACCCGTCGCGTCATTGAGGTACTCGACATTCAGCCCCGCGTGCGCCGCGTGATAGACCGTCGACGCATTGCAGTTGTGCGTCATGTAGCCGGCCACCGTGAGCGTGTCGATCCCGTGCGCGTCGAGCCACGCGGCGACGTCGGTCCCGGCGAACGAGCTTGCCTGCTTCTTCTCGATCAGGTGCGCGTATGGCCGGCCGGCAACGACCGCGTGCAGCGCGACGCCGTCGGAGCCGGGCGCGAAGATCGGCGCGCCGGCCGGTGCGACGTGCTGGACGACGATCACCGGCACGCCGGCCGCATGCGCGGTGTCGATCGCGCGGCCGATGTTCGTGAGCGACACGTCGAGCGGCGGATATTCGATCGGCAGGTTGCCCGTCACGTACTCGTTCTGGACATCGATCACGATCAGTGCGCGACGGTTAGCCGGACGGGAAACGGCTTGGGAAGCGGAATGCGGGACGGCGTTCGACATAGCGGGCTCCTGGTCCGGGGGCGCAACCCCGCCCCGGAACGGGACGGCCAGCGGCGCGATGCGATGCATTGTCGGCGCGCATCGCTCACGGGGACAGTG
Organism: Burkholderia sp. Tr-20390; assembly: GCF_017104595.1. Taxonomy (NCBI): domain Bacteria; kingdom Pseudomonadati; phylum Pseudomonadota; class Betaproteobacteria; order Burkholderiales; family Burkholderiaceae; genus Burkholderia; species Burkholderia sp. Tr-20390. The sequence continues at coordinate 6,642 of NZ_JAAGPC010000178.1, forward strand.
GCCCGATAGCCATTCTTCGATAGAATCGGGCCATCGCCATTCCGGAGCCCGCCATGACCGCCGCCTCGTCCACCCGGACCGCCCAGCCTGCTCCGACCGTCGTTGCCGTGATCGCGTATGACGGCATCAGCCCGTTCCATCTGTCGGTGCCCTCGGTCGTGTTCGGCAAGGAACGCGACGCGGCCGCCTCGCCCGCGTTCGAGTTCCGCGTCTGCTCGGCCGAACGTGGCCCGCTGTCGACGACAGGCGGCTTCACGATCACCGCGCCGTACGGGCTCGACGGGCTCGACGATGCGGACATCGTCATCGTGCCGGCATGGCGCGACCCGGACGAAGCGCCGCCCGACGTGCTGCTCGACGCCGTCCGCGCGGCCGCCGCGCGTGGCGCGCAGCTCGTCGGGCTGTGCCTCGGCGCCTACGTGCTCGCCGCGGCCGGCCTGCTCGACGGCCGCCCGGCCACCACGCACTGGGCGTGGGCCGACGACTTCGCACGACGCTTTCCGCGCGTGAAGCTCGATCCGGACGTGCTGTACGTGGAAGACGGCAACCTGATGACGTCGGCCGGCACGGCCGCCGGGCTCGACTGCTGCCTGCACGTCGTCCGGCTGCGCTTCGGCTCGGACGCCGCGAACCAGATCGCGCGCCGCCTCGTGATCCCGCCGCACCGGCAGGGCGGGCAGGCGCAGTACGTGCCGCAGCCGGTGGCCGCGCACCCGCGCGATGCGCGGCTCGCGGGCCTGCTCGACTGGGTGCGCGCCCACCTCGACGCCGCACACAGCGTCGATTCGCTCGCCGAACGCGTGCTGATGAGCCGGCGCACGTTCACGCGCCACTTCCGCCAGGCGACCGGCACGACCGTCACCGCGTGGCTGCAGGCCGAGCGGCTCGCGCGCGCGCAGCATCTGCTGGAAACCACCGGGCAATCGATCGATGCGATCGCGCAGGCGGCCGGCTACGGGTCGAGCGTGTCGCTGCGCCAGCATTTCGCGGGCGCGCTCGGCACGTCGCCGTCGGCATATCGAAGGGAATTTCGCGGCGCCGGAGCCGGCGCCGATGTCGTGCGGTGACACGCGCGGCGAGCAGGCCTCGCAGCGGAACCGGCCGGCCGCTCAGCCGCCGTTGATCCAGCGCGCCGCGTAAAGCAGCAGCGCGACGAAGACGATCATCGCGGCCCACGCCCACACGGGCACCGTGCCGGCGCCGCGATGCGGGAGCGCGCTGGCGGCACGCCCGCTCAGCGCACCGCCAAGGTGCGGCGGCAACGCACGCTTCGTCGCGGCCACCAGCGACGCCGGCCGCAGGAACACGTGCTGGCGCCGTGGCGCGGCCGAGCGCGCGCGATTCGGTGCAAGACCGTGCTTCGCCTGCACGACCGTGCAGAATTCACGGAAGAAATCGTCGGTCCATTCGCGCAGCGTATTTTCGATCTGCCGCCCCGGCAGCTCGGTGAGCGGGCCGCTCGCCGTCGCCCAGACGACGTACTCGATGCGCGTGGCGTTCGCGTCGTCATCCGGCATCAGCACGAGTTCGACCTGGCCGCGCAGCGCGCCGAGCCCGTCGGCCCGCGCCTTGAAGTTGAGCACGCGGCGCGGCTGCCCTTCTGCGTCGCCCTGCTCCGCGGCCGCATGCGCACGCACGTCGTAGCGGGCGCGCAGCGGGCCGAGCGGCACCGTGATCGTCAGCGCAAACTCGCCGTGCGCAAGCTTCACGAAGGATTCGCAATGGTCGAAGCTCGCGCGCAGCAATGCGAGATCCTCGAATGCCTCCCGCACGACGGGCGGGGCGAGCGGTATGCGTAACGTGTCGTTCAGTTCCATGACGCCTCCCCGATGAACACGCGCCGCATCAGGACGTCTCGACGAGACTGTCGATCCGTGCAGCGTCGAAGGCAACGTAGAGCGCGAGCGCCAACGCAGCTTCCTTCGGTTCCTCGTAACTCCATGCGGCGTTCTCGATCACGCCGTCTTCGGTCTGCAAGTCGAAGTGCACGGCCTCGCCCCTGAACGGGCAGGCCGACGTGACACCCGACTTCACGAGCCGGCGCATGTTGACGTCGCTGCGCGGCAGGTAGTGGGTGTCCGGCAGGCCCGTTTCGCGCACGGTCAACGCACCGTGCGAATCGGCGTACGTGATGCCGCGATGGATCACGCGCACGCGATGGCGGTTCGGCACGATTTCGAGACGAGGGTCGGCTGCGTCGGACATCGTTTCTCCTTGGGGCGGCCCGGCCAGGCCGGACTCAGGAAACGAAAAAGCCACGGCACGGGTGCCGTGGCTTTCATTATGGGCGAAACCGCAGCCGAATGCGCAACCCCGGCCGGGGCCGCGCGCGGCGGCCTACTGCGCGCTCCACTGGAAGGCGGCTTTCGCGCCGCCCTTCGCGCCGACCGTGACGGCGCGGGATTCCTCGTTGCCCTGATACGACGCCTGCACCGTATAGCGGCCCGGCGGCACCTTCACGAGCATGTACGGCCCGCGCGCGTCGGTCTTCAGCACTTCGGTACCCTTGCCGTCGACGATCCGCACATGGACGTCGGCCAGGAACTCACCGCCCTTGCCGGTGAACCGCAGCGCCAGCGGCCAACTCGGCTCGCTGCGCTGGAACGCCGTCGATTCGTCCAGCCCGACGCCGCCGGACACGAAGGTGACGTCGCCCTGCTGGCGCGCGGCGGGCAAGCCGTCCGACTGCGCGTACGCGCCGGTCGCTCCGGCTGCGAGGCCGGCGGCCAGCGCCGCGGCGACGGCAAATCGGGACACGTTGCGTAGATATTGCATGGCTCTCTCCTTGGGGTCGGAACACATACAGGGCGCCGCGTCACACCTTCAGAACGGCGGCGGCGCCCGCCGCGGCCGGCCTGGCCGGCCATCGGCCGTGGCCGGTCAGCTCAGGTCGACCGGCACGAAGATCTGTGCATTATCGCGCTGGATCAGCAGAGCAAGACTGTTGCCCGCTCCCTTGACCGCGTCGCGCAACTGCTCGGGGCTCGTGACCGGGCGGCCATTGACCGCGAGGATCACGTCGCCGGGCTGGATGCCCGCGTTGGCGGCCGGCCCGCCGGCCTGCTGCACGATCAGGCCATGCGACAGGTTGGCGGCACTGCGCTCCTGCGGCGACAGCGGACGCACCGCAACGCCCAGGCGCCCCTGCTCGACCGGCCCGCCGTCGTTCGACGCGAGCTTCGCGTCGGCCATCGCGCCGAGCGTCACGCTGATCGACTTCTTCGACTTGTCGCGCCAGATCTGCAGGTCGGCCTTCGAACCCGGCTTCAGGTTCGCGATCTGCGCGGGCAGCGATGTCGAATCGGCGACCGGCGAGCCGTTGACCGCCAGGATCACGTCACCCGGCTGCAGGCCGGCCTTCGCGGCCGGGCCGTTGGCATCGACCGAGCTGACGAGCGCGCCGTCCGGCTTCTGCAGTCCGAACGAGCTCGCGAGCGTCTGGTTCAGCCCCTGCACGGCGACGCCGAGGCGGCCGCGGCTCACGTGGCCCGTCTTCACGAGCTCGTCCTTCACCTTGATCGCCTCGTTGATCGGGATCGCGAACGACAGGCCCTGGAAGCCGCCCGTCTGCGAGTAGATCATCGAGTTGATGCCGATCACCTCGCCCTGCAGGTTGAACAGCGGGCCGCCCGAGTTGCCGGGGTTCACCGGCACGTCGGTCTGGATGAACGGCGTGTAGTTCTCGTCCGGCAGCGCGCGCGACTTCGCGCTGATGATGCCCGACGTGACCGTGTTGTCGAAGCCGTACGGCGAACCGATCGCGACGACCCACTGGCCGACCTTGCTCTGCGCCGGATCGCCGATCTTCACGGTCGGCAGGCCGCTCGCGTCGATCTTCAGCACCGCGACGTCGGACTGCTTGTCGGAGCCGACGACCTTCGCCTTGTATTCGCGCTTGTCGGTCAGCTTGACCGTGACGACGTTCGCGCCGTCGATCACGTGCGCATTGGTGAGGATGTACCCGTCGGAGCTGATGACAAACCCGGAACCGAGGCTCGCGCTCGGCTGGTCGTCCGGCTGCGCGTCGCCGCCCATGCCCGGCACCTGGCCGTAGAAGTGCTTGAAGAACTGGTAGAACGGATCGCTCGGATCGATCGGCAGCTGCGGCTGCGGCACGCGCCGCGACACCTGCTTCACGACGTGCTTCGCGCTGATGTTCACGACCGCCGGGCCGTAGGTCTCGACGAGCCCGGAGAAATCGGGGATGCCGGTCTTCGCGGCCGCTTCGGCCGGCATCAATGCGGCGGCCTGCGCGGGCGTGATGATCTGCGGATCGGCGCGGCGGGTGCCGGCGACATAACCGGCGGACAGGGCGGCCGCCACGGCGACCGCGACGGCGCCGCGCGCAAGGAATCGGGTGTTCATCGTAGGACCTCCTCTTTGTTAGGACGCAGCGTAACGACCCTGACTTAAAGGAGGCTTAATCAGCCTTAAGCGGGGCTTAAGCGGCCGCCGGCGCCCGCGCGGGGCGTGCTTCACACGGATTCGGACGGCTGCGGCGCCTCGGCCGGCATCTCGGCATCGCGGAACACGACGCTGACGAGCAGGCCGCCCGCGGCCGCGTCGCCGAGCGACACCGTCGCGCCCTGCTGCGCGGCCACGCGCTTGACGATCGCGAGCCCGAGCCCGCTGCCCGACACGTCGGTGCGCGCCCGCGCGGAGCTGTCGCGGTAGAAGCGGTCGAACACGCGTTCGCGCTCGTCGGCCGGAATGCCGGGCCCGCTGTCGCCGATCTGCACGCACGCGCGGCCGGCCGCGTCGCGGGTCAGCGACACGTCGATGCGGCCGCCGTCCGGCGTGTACTTCACCGCGTTGTCGAGCAGGTTGCCGAACATCACGCGCAGCGCGCCGACGTCCGCGACCACGCTCGCCGCGCGCGTCTCCTCGAAGCCGAGATCGATGTCGTGCCGTTGCGCGAGCGGCGCAAGCGCGGCCACGCATTCCGCGAGCAGCGCCTGCAGGTCGACCGGCTCGCGCATCGTCGCGCCATCCGGTTCGGCGCGGGCGAGCGCGAGCAGTTGCTCGGTGAGGCGCGTCGCACGCGACACGCCATCCTGGAGATCGGCGATCGCCTCACGGCGCGACGCGTCGTCCTTCGCACGGGCGACGAGCTGCGCCTGGATCTGCACGGCCGCGAGCGGTGTACGCAGTTCGTGCGCGGCATCGGCCACGAAGGCCTTCTGCGTGTCGAGGGCGGCCGCCAGCCGCGCGAGCAGGCCGTTCAGCGCGCGGACGAGCGGCTGCACCTCGAGCGGCAGGCGCGCATCGGGCAGCGCGTCGAGCGCTTCCGGCCGGCGCGCCTCGACCGCGCGCGTCACGCGGCCGAGCGGCGCGAGCCCGCGTCCGACGATCACCCACACGGCCGCGCCGAGGAACGGCAACAGCACGATCAGCGGCCACAGCGTGCGCAGCGCGACGTTCGCCGCGAGCCGGTTGCGCACCGACAGCGGCTGCGCGAGCTGCACGACGTTGTCGCCGACGATCGCGCCGTACACGCGCCATTCGCCGCGATCGGTGCGTTCGGTCGAGAAGCCGAGCTCCGCGCGCGGCGCGATCGGCGCACGCGGATGCGAGAAGTACATCAGCACGCCGTTGCGGTTCCAGATCTGGATCACGATGCCTTCGTCGCCGTTGGTGCGCGAACCGAACACCTGCGAGAACGGCTCGGACGGCAAGGCCGCGGCGATTTCCTGCAACTGGTAGTCGAACAGTTCGTTCGCTTCGGCGAGCGCCTGCCGGTAGATGAGCCAGCCCGCGAGGCCCACGCCCGCGACGACGATCGCGAGCAGCCAGATCAGCAATTGATGACGAATCGACCTCACGCGTCAGCTTTCCTTGACGACCATGTAGCCGAGCCCGCGCACGTTGCGGATCAGGTCCGAGCCGAGCTTCTTGCGAAGCGCGTGGATGTAGACCTCGACCGTGTTGCTGCCGATCTCCTCGCCCCAGCCGTACATCTTCTCCTCGAGCTGGCTCTTCGACAGCACCGCGCCCGGCCGCGCGAGCAGCGCCTCGAGCAGCGCGAACTCGCGCGCGGACAGCGCGACGGGCGCGCCGTCGAGCGTCACCTGGTGCGAAGCGGGATCGAGCGTCAGCGCGCCGTGGCGCATCAGCGATTCGCTGCGCCCGGCCTGGCGGCGGATCAGCGCGCGCATCCGCGCGCCCAGCTCATCGAGGTCGAACGGCTTGACGAGGTAATCGTCGGCGCCCGCGTCGAGCCCCTTCACGCGATCGGCCACCGCGTCGCGCGCGGTGACGATCAGCACCGGCAGCGCCAGCCCGCGTGCGCGCAGCGTGCGCAGCACGTCGATGCCGTCGCGCTTCGGCAGGCCGAGATCAAGCAGCAGCAGGTCGTACGTCTCGCCGCCGAGCGCCGTCAGCGCGGCGTCGCCGTCCTGCACCCAGTCGACCGCGAAGCCGTCCGAGCGCAGCGCCTTGCGCACGCCTTCGGCAATCATTCGATCATCTTCGACAAGCAGAATCCGCATCGGGACAGGCATCCATGGGGCGAGTCAAACACGCCGACCATTGTAGCGCCGCGAACCGGGCGCGCGGCACCGTGCAATGCAACAGAAAGGCGGATTGCAAGGGGGCTGTCCGGACTTGTCTCTACAATGTGCGCTTTGGCGCCGCGCGCGCCCTGCCCGAACGTCGTGCTTCCCCCGTATTCGCTCATGCCGATTTCCGATCTTTCCACCCGGTTCGCCCCCCGCGCCCGCGTCTGCCTGAAGGCGGCCGCCATCGTCGCCACCTGCACGGCCCTCGCCTTCGCACCGCCTGCGCAGGCCCGCAAGAAATCCCACAAGGAAGCACGCAAGACGACCGTCGTGTCGCCTGCCGCGCGCGCGGCCGGCCTGCCGGCGTCCGTGCTCGTCGCGCTGCAGCGCGCGAAGGTGCCGGCGTCGGCGATGAGCGTCGTCGTCGAGCGGGTCGGCGATCCGGAGCCGCTGATCGCGTGGAATGCGAGCCGGCCGATGATGCCGGCCTCGACGATGAAGCTCGTGACGACCTTCTCGGGCCTGTCGATCCTCGGCCCCGACTACCGCTGGCGCACGACTGCCTACACGGACGGCACGATCGACCCGGACGGCACGCTGCAGGGCAACCTGTACATCAAGGGCACCGGCGATCCGAAGCTCGTGCCCGAAGAGCTGATCGATCTCGTCGACAAGCTCCGCAAGGCCGGCGTCAAGCGCGTGGCCGGCGGCCTCGTGCTCGACAAGAGCTACTTCGCGACCTCGACGCGCGATCTCCCTTCGTTCGACGACGATGCGAGCGCGCCGTACAACGTCGGCCCCGATCCGCTGCTGTACGCATTCAAGGCCGTGTCGTTCACCGTCACGCCGGGCGACGACGGCAAGGTGGCCGTCGACGTGCTGCCGCCGCTCGCGGACCTGTCGATCGACAACCAGCTGGTCGAAGGCACGGGCTCGTGCAGCGCGGCCGCCGCGGCCGCGCGCCCGACGCTGACGGCCGGCGGCGGGATCATGACCGCCTCGTTCGCGGGCGACTACCCGCTGCGCTGCGGTGCGCACACGACCAACCTCGCGATCCTCGATCACACGACGTTCTTCGCGCGCGGCTTCCTCGCGCTGTGGCAGCAGGACGGCGGCACGATCGCCGGGCCCGTGAGCGAGGGCAAGGTGCCGACCGCCGCGCGGCCCCTCGCCGTGCATCACAGCCCGGTGCTCGGCAGCATCGTCTACGACATCAACAAGTTCAGCAACAACGTGATGGCGCGCAACCTGTTCCTGACGATCGGCGCGGTCAGCGGCAAGCCGCCCGCGACGCCGGAGCAGTCGAGCCGCGTGATCCAGGCGTTCCTGCAGAAGAACGGCATCGCGATGCCCGACCTCGTGCTCGAGAACGGCTCGGGCCTGTCGCGCGAAGAACATGTGAGCGCGCTGTCGCTCGCCGCGCTGCTGCAGGCCGCGAACGCGAGCCCGGTCGCGCAGGCGTTCGTCGATTCGCTGCCGATCGCCGGCATCGACGGCACGATGAAGAACCGCCTCACCAACGCCGGCGTGCTCGGCAACGCGCACATCAAGACCGGCACGCTGCGCGACGTGCGCGCGATCGCCGGCTACGTCGCCGGTGCGGACGGCCAGAGCTACATCGTCGTGAGCTTCATCAACAACGATCACGCGGAAGCCGCGCGCGCCGCGCACGACTCGCTGCTCGAGTGGATCTACGCCGGCGCGCACTGACGGTGCCGCGCGCCGCGACACACGGCGCGCCCATGGCCTGATGCCGGCGCGCGTCGACCCGCCTCGGCATCGGGTCGGCACCGCGCAGCGGGTCGCCCTGACGCGCCGCCGGAGCCGCCTGCCAGCGCCTGCGCACACCCAATCCCGCCCTCTCCGGTTTGAAACGCCGGCCGCCACCCGCGCACGACATACCGCGCGCCACCCACGCCCGCAAAACAGGGCCACACCGCCCGCCCCCGTGCCGCGCGGCTTCCGTAAAACCCCTGTCCTCAGAGGGAACCCTCTACGCTGCCCCCTCGCCTAGCGCCTGGCGATTGCGTAGGCTGTTGGCCTGACCGATATCTACAACGGGCCACACGCCCGGCCTCAAGGCTTGCAGGGGAAAGAAGGAGACACGCCCATGCGATTCGACGTCGAATTGCTTCTGCTCGCGCTGGCGCCCGTCTTCCTGCTGTGCATCGCGTGGGAGGCCTGGCACCTCGCCCGCACCCGTGCGCACGACGCTGTCTATGCGTGGCGCGACACGCTGTGCAACGCGGCGCTCGCGCTGATGCACCAGGGCGCCGACAAGATCGCATGGCTGTTCGTGATCCCCGTCTATGCGTACTGCTACCAGCACTATCGCCTGTTCACGTGGCATGACGGCTGGCTGTCGTTCGCGGTGCTGTTCGTCGCGCAGGATTTCCTCTACTACGTCTTTCATCGCGCGAGCCATCGCGTGCGCTGGCTGTGGGCCGCGCACGTCGTGCACCACTCGTCCGAGCGGATGAATTTCTCGACCGCGTTCCGCCAGAGCCTGATGTACCCGGTCGCGGGGATGTGGGTGTTCTGGCTGCCGCTCGCGTTCGCCGGTTTTCCGCCGCAACAGGTCGTCGGCATCGTGCTGATCAACCTCGCGTTCCAGTTCTTCGTGCATACGCAGGCGATCGGCAAGCTCGGCTGGCTCGAATACGTGCTGAACACGCCGTCGATCCACCGCGCGCACCATGCGCGCAACCCGCGCTACATCGACCGCAATTACGCAGGCGTCCTGGTGATCTGGGATCGCCTGTTCGGCAGCTATGTCGAGGAAACGCCCGACGATCCGCCGCAGTACGGGATCGTCGAGCGGCTCGGCTCGAACAACCCGCTCGTCGCGACGTTCCACGAGTGGGTGTCGATGGCCGGCGACGCGTTGCGCGTCGCCGGCTGGCGCAACAAGCTGCGCGCGATTTTCGGCCCGCCCGAATGGGCGAGCGCTTATCATGCGCAGATTGCCGAGGCCGCGAACCCCGATCCGCGCACCATGCCGCTTGCGGCCGCGCGAGACCAATAAACCGTTTCAGCCAACGGCCGCCGCGCAGCCCGGAACCGAGCAGGCACGCGGCAGATGAGAAACACATCAGGCCATATCTACGAGGAGATCGAACGATGCAGACACAACAACACGCACCCGCCCGCACCCGTCAGCGCATGCTGCGCACCGCGCAACTCGCGATCGCCGGCGCCGCGCTCGCGCTGCTCGCCGCGTGCGGCGGCGGTGGTGACGACAACAACAACAGCGCATCGAACACGCCGCCGTCGGGCGTGAAAATGCAGGTCGTGTCGTTCGGCGACAGCCTGTCCGACGCGGGCACCTACTCGCAGATCAAGCTCGGCTTCGGCGGCGGCCGCTTCACGACCAACCCGGGCCAGGTGTGGACGCAGAACGTCGCGCAGTACTACGGCGACACGCTGCAGCCCGCGAACCAGGGCGGTTTCGGCATTCCGCTGCAGGCCACCGGCGGTCTCGGCTACGCACAGGGCGGCTCGCGCGTGACGCAGCAGCCGGGCATCGGCCACGCGGACGCCAGCGTGCCGAACCCCGATTACGCACAAGCAACCACGACGCCGATTGCCGACCAGGTCAAGCAATACGTGTCGCAGCACGGCAGCTTCAACGCCGGCCAGATCGTGCTGCTGAACGGCGGCGCGAACGACATCTTCTACCAGGTCGCGGCGCTGCAGGCCGGCGCGATCACGCCGACGCAGCTGCAACAGAACATCGGTGCCGCCGCGCAACAGCTCGCGGGCATCGTGCAACAGATCGTCGCCGCCGGCGCGACGCACGTGTTCGTGTCGAACGTGCCGGATATCGGCGGCACGCCGCTCGCGCTCCAGAGCGGCTCGCAGACGACCCTCACGCAACTGTCGATGCTGTTCAACGGCACGCTCGCCGCGACGCTGCAGGCACTCAAGGTCGACACGACCAAGTACGTGCTGCTCGACACGTTCACGTGGCAGGACGGCATCCTCGCGAACTACAAGGCGAACGGCTTCGCCGTGTCGAACACCGACACCGCCTGTAACCTGAAGGCGATGGTCCAGGCCGCCACGCAGTATGGCGTCGCGAACGCAACCGCATTCGGCTCGTCGCTGTTCTGCTCGCCGCAGACCTACACGGTCGCGAACGCGGATCAAACCTACATGTTCGCCGACACGGTCCACCCGACGACGCGCCTGCATGCGCTGTTCGCGCAGTTCGCGCAGTCGAAGATCGCGGCCTCGGGCGTCGGCAAGTAAGCCGCCGGCCACGCGCCCAAACGAAAACGCCCGACCGGTTCGCACCGGTCGGGCGTTTTTCATTCGTGAACCGCGACGGGTATCAGTCGCGCGCTTCGAACGCGGCGGCCGCGCGGCCGAGGCGATCGTTGACCGCGATCCATTCGACGGTCTCGGGCAGCTTCTCGACGAGAATCCGCGCCACCTGCGCGCGGTCGAGCGCACGCAGCATCCCGTACAGGTCGCGCGCATACGCCTGCGGATCTTCCGGCGCCGCGACGAAATGCACGCCGTCGGCCTGCGCCCAGCGTCCCGCGCGCGATGCGCGTGCGACGAGCGCGACACGCTCGCCGTCGGTCTGCGCGGCCGCGAGCAGCGGCTCGAGCGCGTCGAACGGCAG
>NZ_JAAGPC010000179.1:0-17221 GCF_017104595.1 Burkholderia sp. Tr-20390
GCCATCTCTAAAAGTTCGGCGAAGTGATCGCTGCCGGCAGTCTGGCGCTGATCAATCGTCGACTACCGCGCGACACGATGCGGACGGCAACCCGAACTGGCCACGCGGCTTGGCGACAGGACGCGCCTGCCGCACCGGTGCGCGAAACCGCACCGATCGGCGACGCGGCCTACCTGCGCAACCCGGCGCCCGACTATCCGGCGTTCGCGCAGGACCAGGGCTGGGAAGGGCGCGTCGTGCTGCGCGTGCACGTGCTCGCGAACGGCTCACCCGATTCCGTCGAGGTCCGCACGAGCAGTGGCCGCCGCATGCTCGACACGGCGGCGGTGGCCGCCGTGAAGCGCTGGACGTTCGTGCCCGCGAAGCGCGGCGACGAAGCGGTCGACGGCTGGGTCAACGTGCCGATCGATTTCAAGCTGGGCTGACCCGCCGGGCAGCCCGCCACATTTTCAAAGGAACTCACATCATGAACGGTATTCCGACCACCTTCATCGTCCAGGGCGCGCTCTGGCTGCTCGTCGTCTTCTCCGTCGTCACGTGGACGCTGATCGTCGTGAAGGCGATCCAGAGCCTGCGGGCGAGCGCGCGCAACCGGCGCTACGTCAGCGCGTTCTGGGCGGCGAACAGCTTCCACGAGGCCGCCGCGCTCGACGGTGCGAACAGCCCGGTGGGCGAACTCGCCGCGACGGGCTTCGACGCGCTGCGGCGCGCCGACGAGAGCAGCGCGCACGACCTCGAACACAGCTGGAGCCGCCACGACCTGCTCGAACGGCATCTGCGGCAGCAGATCCACAACGCGCGTCGGCGCGAGGAGGCGGGGCTGGCGGTGCTCGCGTCGATCGGCAGCACCGCGCCGTTCGTCGGCCTGTTCGGCACCGTGTTCGGCATCATCCATGCGCTGACCGCGATCACGCACAGCGCGTCGGCGAGCATCGACGTCGTGGCCGGGCCGATCGGCGAGGCGCTCGTCGCGACCGGGATCGGCATCGCGGTCGCCGTGCCGGCCGTGCTCGCGTACAACTTCTTCGTGCGCCGCGTGAAGGCCGCGTCGGCCGACCTCGACGCGTTCGCCACCGATTTCGTCACGCTCGCGCAGAAGGCCGGCTTCCGCGTGCCGGCCGCCGCCGCGCCCGCGCCGGCACGCCGTGCCGGCGACACCCGTCAGGAGGCCTTCGCATAATGGCTTTCTCCTCTTCCTCCGACAACGACGACGTGCTCAGCGAAATCAACATCACGCCGCTCGTCGACGTGATGCTCGTGCTGCTCGTCGCCTTCATCGTCACGGCCCCGCTGCTGAACAACGCGGTGCACGTGAATCTGCCGAACACCGTCGCCACGGCGCCGGCCGATCGCAAGCCGAACGTCACCGTGAGCGTCGACGACAAGGGCGTCGTGTATCTCGACAAGCGAGCGGTCGCGCTCGCCGCCGTGCCGGCCGAGCTGGCCGCGCTGAAGGCCGGCCGGCCCGACGTCGCGCTCGACCTGCAGGCCGACGAGCACGTGCCGTACGGCACGGTCGCGAAGCTGATGGCCGCGATCGAGCATGCGGGCATCACGCGGCTGTCGGTGCTCACCGCGCCGCGCGGCTGACGCGCGGTTCACGACTCTGTCCAAGAACGCATCCATGAGCATCACGGCTTCCTCCAACGTCCAGTCGATCTGGTACACACGCTGTCCGGTGCCGACGCCGCTCGGCATCGCCGCGCATCTCGGCTGGCTCGACAGCGAATTCGCCGGCGACGGCATCACCGTGCGTGCGCTGCAGGAGAGCCAGCACGCGGCACTGCATCACGCACACGTCGATCATTCGCTCGACAACGCATTCCGGCAGGGCGGCAGCATTCCCGCGCTGTGGGCGCGCGCGGCCTGCGCCGACACGCGCGTGGTCGCGCTGACCTGGGTCGACGAGGCGCAGGCGATCGTCGCGCTGCCGGAAAGCGGCCTGAAGCGGCCGAAGGACCTGCGCGGGCGCCGCATCGGCCTGCCGCGCCGCGACGGCGAGCGCATCGACATCTTCCGTGCGGCGGCGCTGCGCGGCTTCGTCAGTGCGCTGTCGCTCGACGGGCTCGGCCCCGCCGACGTCGAATGGATCGACGTGCCCGCGTCGAACCTGCGCGCACCGGTGTCGACACCGGCGACGCGCGACGCGGCCTTCAGCCATCCCGCGAGCCTGTCGAGCCGCCGGCTCTACGCGGCCGAAGCGGCCGCGCTCGTGCGCGGCGAGGTCGACGCGATCTACGTGAAGGGCTCGCTCGGGCTCGAAACCGCGCACCTGATCGGCGCGCAGGCGGTCGTCGACATCGGTTTTCATCCCGATCCGCAGATCCGCATCAACAACGGGTCGCCGCGGCCGCTGACCGTCAATGCGTCGACGCTCGACCGGCATCCCGACATCGTCAGCCGCTTCCTCGCGCGCGTGACCGATGTCGAAGGCTGGGCGCGCGAGCACGAGCAGGACGTGCTCGGCTATCTCGGCCGCGAGACGGGATCGGGCCATGACTGGCTGCGGCTCGCGTACGGCGCGGACGTGCACCGGCGGCTGCGCACGGATCTCGACGAAGCGTCGATCGCCGCGCTCGACGATTTCAAGCGCTTCCTCGTCGAATGGCGCTTCCTGCCGGCCGACTTCGACGTGCGCGCGTGGATCGACCGGCGCGCGCTCGACGGCATCGCGACGCGGTCTCGCGACGCCGCGCGGTGAGCGCATCGGCACGCGTCGCCGACGCATGGCGGCGCGAGCGCTTCACCGGCGGCTTCATGCTGCTGGCGCTCGCGAGCGGCACGACGATCAGCATGGCGCAGCTCGCGACGACGCTGTACGCGCTCGCGCTCGGCGTCGACAGCGCACGGCTCGGGATCATCGCGGCGATGGAGCCGCTCGGCATCGCGCTGATGACGCTGCCGGCCGGGCTGCTCGTCGCCCGCTACGGCGCGCGGCGCGTGTACTTCGTCGCGAGCATGGGGCCGATGCTGCTCAATCTCGTCGTGCCGTTTACCGGCGCATGGTCGCTGATCGCGCTCACGCAAGTGTTGATCGGGCTGTGCATCCCGTTCCGGATCGTGTCGATCAACGGCGTGTTCCTCGCGCGTCTCGCGCAGATCGGCCTCGCACGCGCCGGCTGGTACCGTGCGGCGATGTCGGTCGGGTCCGGCATGGTCGGGCCGTGGCTCGCGAGCGGGCTGCTCGGCGCGCATGGCGCGGTCGCGACGTTCTGCGCGGCATCGGCGAGTTTCGCGGGCATGGCGCTGTTCAGCCGGACGCTGCTCGGCGATGCGGAGCCCGCGGCGCGCGGTGTGCCGCCTGAACCCGGTGGCCTGCGCGCGTTGCTGGCGCTCGCGTGGAGTCACGACGTGCGCGAGCAGCTCGTGCTGGAAGCCGTGAACAGCGCGACCCGTTCGCTCGCCGGTGCGTATACGGTGGTGCTGGCGATCCAGTCGCTCGGGCTGTCGCAAACGAAAGCCGTCGCGCTGCTGACGCTGCAGGGCGTCGTCGCGGTGATCGCGCTGTTCGGGCTCGGGCATGTCGCGCAGCGGATGACCGCGCGCCGCTGCCACGCGCTCAGTCTTGCCGGCGCCGTGGCCGGATTGCTCGCGCTGGGTCTCGCCCATGACGTATGGATCGTCGGCGCGGGGCTCGCCGCGCTGTGCGCCGGGTCGTCGCTGCTGCATCTCGTCAACATGCAGCGTCTCGGCCGTCACCCGGCCGACAAGAGCCAGGTGTCGAGCCTCTACAACCTCGCGTCGATGACGGGCGCGTTCTGCGGCCCGCTGGCCGGCAGCGCGCTCGTGCCGGTTGTCGGGTTGCCGGGCGTGTTTCTGTGCTGGCTGCCCGTCGTCGTGCTCGTTACGTTCGCGTTACGCGTCGCAACGAAGCGGCGCGATGCATCGCAGCCCATGACTGCAAAGCTCTCCTGACGACCCTCATCGGGTGTTGCGTGACAAGCAGTTTGCTTCCCGTCACAGATGCGCATGCAGCAACTCCTACGCGTCACACATACCGGAAGCCCCGTGCGACGGGCCTCTCGATGCTGGCATCCGAATTGCAATAGATCACCCGTGCGTCGCGCACGCACGTGCGTTCAACCGATCAAACAGGATGACTCATCGATGTTCAGGAAAAAACTAATCGTCACCGCGCTGGGGGGGCTGCTGACGGGTGCAGCCGTATCGTTGCCCGCCTGGGCGGAAGATGGCGCGGTGACGGCGGCGCCGGACGCGAAGCCGGCGCAACAGGGCGCGGACGATGCCGCCGCGGCAGCGCCGAAGGCCGCCCGTGCGACCCGCGGCACGGCCGCACGCGAAACGAATCTCGGCACGGTGACGGTGACCGCTCGCCGGCGCAAGGAGAGCATCCAGGACGTGCCGGTCGCGGTGAGCGCGCTGAGCGGGGACACGATCAAGAACAACGAGCTGCGCGTGGTGAACGACGTCACGAAATATGTGCCGAACTTCACCGGCCAGTCGACCGAAGGCCGCGAGCGGCCGCGCTGGTTCCTGCGCGGCGTCGGCAGCAACGATCCGTCGGACCTGTCGCTGAGCCCGATCGGCGTGTACTTCGACGACGTCTACATCAACAGCGTGTTCGGGCAAGGCTTCCCGCTGTTCGACCTCGATCGCATCGAAGTGCTGCGCGGCCCGCAGGGCACGCTGTGGGGCAAGAATACCGTCGGCGGCGCGCTCAGCATCACGTCGCAGAAGCCGACCTTCGACGTGAGCGGCTACGGCAAGATCGGGCTCGGCCAGTACAACAGCCGGCTCGCGGAAGCCGCGATCGGCGGGCCGATCGGCAAGAACGACGTGCTGGCCGCGCGCGTGTCGGTGTATCACGAGAACGCCGACAGCTTCTACACGAACACGGTGCAGCAAGGGCGCTTCGGCGGCTTCCACGACAATGCGGTGCGCTTCCAGGTGCTGGCCGTGCCGACCTCGGATACCGATTTCCTGTTCAACATCCACGGCCGCAACTATACGGGCGGCGGCAATGCATGGCACGCGCAGGGTGCGGGGCCGGGCGGCGCGAACCAGTTCGGCTTCGTCGGGTCGAGCGATCCGTACACGGTATCGCTCAACGCGCCGTCGAGCGATCACATCTCGACCTGGGGCACGTCGCTCACCGCGCACTGGCGCATCAACCCGGCAGTGACGCTGACGTCGATCACCGCGTTCGAAGGGCTGCATCGCTGGTACCAGGACGACGAGGACTATTCCGCGCTCGACGTCGCACGCTCGCACGATCGCCTGTCGAGCCGCCAGTTCTCGCAGGAATTCCGGCTCGAATCGCCGCAGAACGACCGGTTCAGCTGGCTCGTCGGCACGCACCTGTTCACCGAGCAACTGGCCGAGCAGGGCGCCGGCGGCGGCCTGCCGGGCTCGCCGTCGCCCGCGTTCTACCACCTGACCGACCTCACGCAGCACACGCAGAGCGCGGCAATCTTCGGCAGCGTGAAGTACCGCTTCACCGACCGCTTCAACGTGACGGGCGGGCTGCGTTACACGATCGAGCGCAAGAACATCAACCTGACCGGGCTGCAGGGCACCGGCAACGTGACGTTCAGCAATCCGGGCAGCTGGTGGGATCCGTCGTCGGTGTCGTCGCCGCTGGCGGTCAGCGCGCGGCAGAACCAGACGAACACGTGGCGCGCGCCGACCTGGGACCTCACGCCCGAATATGCGCTCAGCAGCAACGTGCGCGCGTATTTCCGCTATGCGCGCGGCTTCCGCTCGGGCGGCTACAACGGCAACGCGTATACGCAGAGCACGGTGTCGACCGTGTCGCCGGAGTACCTGACCGATTACGAGGTCGGCATCAAGAGCGAGTGGTTCGACAAGCGGCTGATCGTCAACGCGAGCGTGTTCCACTACGACTATCGCGACATCCAGGTGTTCGCGCTGGCGCCGAACCCGTTCGGCGGGCCGCCGGTGTCGACGCTGTCGAATGCGGGGCAGGGGCGCGCGGACGGCTTCGAGCTGGAGCTGAAGGCGCAGCCGGTCAACAGCCTCTACCTGTTCGCGAACCTCGGGATGCTGAACACGCGCTACACGGAGTTCCGCTACGTGCCGACCGCCGTCGGCAATTCGTTCGCGCGTTCGCCGCATACGACGATCAACGCGGGCTTCGACTATCGCGTGCCGGTGTCGTTCGGCACGCTGACGGCCGGCGGCGACGTGAATTACCGCAGCCGCGAGTACTTCAGCGCGACGCGGCAGACGATGCCGCAACTCTGGCAGGGCGGCTACACGGTGCTGAACGCGCACGTGTCCTACACGACGCCGAACCAGAAGTACATCGTGACGGGCTACGTGACGAACCTGACCAACAAGGTCTACAAGAAGCTCGAGCTGCTGCCGTCGTATGGCGCGTATCCGGCGCTGTACGGCGATCCGCGCACGGTCGGGATCACGCTGACGGCGAAGATCTGACGGGCGACATGCGGCGGCGCGGCGGCGAGCCGCGCCTGCCACGCGTCAGATCAGCAGCGACAGCGTCCTGAACAGCGCGAGATCCGCCTTGCGTGCCGAGCGCGCATGCCGGCGGATCACGTGCAGCAGGCAGTCGATGAAGCAGCGCGCGGCGTCGCTGAGCGTGCTGCTGCGCCGCGTGACGATCCCGAGGTCGCGCGGCTCGAAGGTCTCCTTCAGCTGCAACGCACGCATCCGTTCGCCGAACGACGGCACGGCCGCGAGGATCGTCGGGCACCACGTGCACATGTCGGCCTGCTCGAGCATCGTCTGCAGCATCGCCACCGACTGCGCACGCACGATGCGCCGCTCGTCGATTTTGGCGCCGTGGCGCGTGAACAGGTAATCGACGAGCGCGGCCTGGCCGTCGGCCGCGAAATTCAGCACCCAGTCGTGGTCGAGCAGGTCGTGGATCGACCGCGCGTGCTCGAGCGGATGGCCGGCGCGCACCATCACCGCGGTCTCGTAGCGCAGCATCGGCTCGAACGCGAATTCCGGCGTGCCGCCCGGTTGCACGTGCCCGAGCGCGAAGTCCATGCTGCCGTCGCGCAACAGCGGCTGCGCGACGGCCATCAGCGCTTCGTAGAGCTCGAGGCGCACGTCCGGCATCTGCTCACGAAAACGCAGCACCGCTTCCGCGAGGACGGTCATCGTGAGCCACGGCGTGACGCCGATGCTCAACCGGCCCTCGACGCGGCCGCGCATGCGCTCGAGATCGCTCTGCGCGTGTTCGAGCTGCTTCAGCACGAGCTTCGCGTGCGTGAGCAGCGTCTTGCCGTATTCGGTGAAGCCGATCCCCTCCGGCGCGCGGACCAGCAGCGGCAGGCGTTCGCTGGCCTCCAGCTCGCGCAGCGCGCGCGTGACGGCCGCCTGCGACAGCCCGAGCGTGCGCGCCGCGCCGCGGATGCTGCCGGCCTCCGCGCTCGCGACGAGCGCCTGCAACTGATGCAGCTTGATCGTGCTCATGGTGCGATACCCGACAACGAATGGTTGTCATCATAACGAAACCGCGGCTGTTCGCCGGGATTTTCGCTGCCTACGATGCGGGCACGGTCGGTCATTCGGGCGATCGACAACCGGAACGCATCGAGGAGAATCGGGGTTGGACCACACACCTATCCATCCGGAAATGGCAGCCATCGAGGCGGAGATGATTGCGCTGCGCCACCGGCTGCACGCGCATCCGGAGCTTGGCTTCGAGGAACACGCGACGAGCGATCTGGTCGCCGGGTTGCTGACAACGTGGGGTTATCGGGTGACGCGCGGGCTCGGCGGCACGGGCGTGGTCGGCACGTTGACGCGCGGCCCCGGCAAGCGGCTCGGGCTGCGCGCGGACATGGACGCGCTGCCGATCCGCGAGGCGACCGGGCTGCCGCACGCGAGCCGGTGCGACGGCGTGATGCACGCGTGCGGCCACGACGGCCATACGGCGATGCTGCTCGCGGCGGCGCGCTGCCTGGCCGGGCGGGAACGCTTCACGGGCACGCTGAACCTGATTTTCCAGCCGGCCGAGGAAGGGCTCGGCGGCGCGAAGCGGATGATCGACGACGGGCTGTTCGAGCAGTTTCCGTGCGATGCGGTGTTCGCGATGCACAACGTGCCGGGGCTGCCGGCCGGCGTGCTCGGCTTCTGCGACGGCCCGGCGATGGCCTCGGCCGACGAGGTGCAGGTGCGCGTGACCGGGCGCGGCGGGCATGGCGCGGCGCCGCATACGACGATCGATCCGGTGGTCGTGTGCGCGTCGATCGTGATGGCGCTGCAGACCGTCGTGTCGCGCAACGTGAACCCGCAGGAGATGGCGATCGTGACGGCCGGCTCGATCCATGCGGGCGCCGCATCGAACGTGATTCCGCCGCACGCGGATCTGGCGCTCAGCGTGCGTGCGCTGTCGCCGGACGTGCGGGCGCTGCTTGAACGGCGCATTCGCGAGATCGTGCACGGGCAGGCCGCGAGCTATGGCGCGAGCGCCGAGATCGACTACCGGCATACGTACCCGGTGCTCGTCAATCACGCGGAGCAAACCGCGTTTGCCCGCGACGTCGCCCGCGAATGGGGCGGCGACGGCGCGCTGATCCCGAACCTGCGGCCGATCGCGGCCAGCGAGGACTTCGCGTTCATGCTGAACGCGTGCCCCGGCAGCTACCTGTCGATCGGCAACGGCGACGGCGCCGCCGGATGCGGGTTGCACCACCCCGGCTACGACTTCAACGACGCGTGCCTCGCCACCGGCGCGAGCTACTGGATTGCACTGGCGGAGCGCTACCTCGCGTGATGGGCCCGCACGATTTTGACTGACGATTCACACAAGGAAGGAGACTGGCAATGAAGCAGTGGAAACGGATGGCGGCGCTCGCGGTGGCGCTGGCGGCAGGGGCGGCGCATGCGGGCGACTGGGCGGGCAAGGAGATCCGCCTCGCGGTCGATCCGACTTACCCGCCGCTCGAATACAAGCTGCCCGACGGCACGCTGACGGGTTTCGGGATCGACATCACGAACGCCTTGTGCGCGGAGCTGCATGCGCGCTGCGTGTGGGTCGAGTCGAGTTTCGACGGGATGATCCCGGGGCTGCTCGCGCGCAAGTTCGACGTGATCGCGTCGTCGATGACGATCACGCCGAAGCGGCAGCAGCAGATCGCCTTCACGAACCGGATCTCGAATGCGCCGGCGCGCCTCGTCGCGCGCAAGGGCTCGCCGCTGCTGCCGACGGCCGACGCGCTGAAGGGCAAGCGCGTGGGCGTCGAGCAGGGTTCCGCGCAGGCCGACTACGCCGTCGCGAACTGGCAGCCGGCCGGTGTGCAGGTCGTGTCGTACCAGAACCAGGATCAGGTCTATGCCGATCTCGTGACGGGCCGGCTCGACGCGGCGTTCCAGGCATCGATCGCGGCCAGTGACGGCTTCCTGAAGAAGCCGCAGGGCAAGGATTTCGCGTTCGTCGGCGCCGCGATCGACGACGTGAAGTACTTCGGGCAGGGCGACGGGCTCGGGCTGCGCAAGCAGGACAACGACCTGCGCGAGGCCTTCAACCACGCACTTGCGACGATCCTCGCGAACGGCACGTACCAGCGGATCAACAAGAAGTACTTCGACTTCGACATCTACGGCGCGAAGTAAGCGGCGACGCCCGGAAACGGGCAGTCACGACACGATAAATAAGGAAAACGAATGAACTGGAGATTGGCTTTCGTCGCGGTCCCGGCGCTGTGTGCGGCGCCCGCGTTCGCATTCGCGCAAGGCAGCGTCACGTTGTACGGGCTCGTCGATGCGGGCATCGACTACACGAACAACGTCGGCGGCCACAGCGCGTGGCAGATGGCAAGCGGCTTCGCGCAAGGCAGCCGCTGGGGGCTGAAGGGCACCGAGGACCTGGGCGGCGGCTACAGCGCGCTGTTCCAGCTCGAGAACGGCTTCAACGTGAACAACGGCACGCTCGCGCAGGGCGGCCGCATGTTCGGGCGGCAGGCGTACGTCGGGCTCGGCAGCACGCGGTTCGGCACGCTGACGCTCGGCCGGCAATACGATGCGGTGGTCGACTATCTCGCGCCGACGACCGCGAACGGCAGCTGGGGCGTCTACCCGTTCTCGCATCCGCTCGACAACGACAACACCGGCAACACGTTCCGCGTGAACAACACGGTGAAGTACGCGAGCCCGGATTTCGCCGGCTTCTCGTTCGGCGGCACGTACAGCTTCAGCAACGACACGGGCTTCGCGAACAACCGGCAGTGGAGCGTCGGCGCGCAGTACGAGCAGGGCGGCTTGCTGGTCGGCGCGGCGTTCCTGAATGCGGACAACCCGGGCGCGACGTCGGGCGGCGCGATCGCGGGCTCGGGGTCGGTCGGCGCCGATGCGAACTTTGCGTCGGCGCGGCTGCGGATTTTCGGTGCGGGCATCAACTACACGGCCGGGCCCGCGACGGTCGGGTTCGCGTACACGAACAGCAACGTCACGCGGCCGACCGCGAACGTCGGCTACCTGTTCGGCGACGAGACGATCGAGCCGATGACCGGCCCGCTCGCGGGGGGCACGGTGTCGTCGATCAAGTACCAGAACTTCGAGGTGAACGGCAAATACCAGTTCACGCCGGCGTTGTTCGTCGGGGCGCAGTACGTGTACACGACGGTGCGTTATGACGCGACGACGGGCAGCGCGAAGCCGAAGATCCATTCGCTCGGGCTGATGGCCGACTACAACCTGTCGAAGCGCACGGACGTGTACCTGATGGGCGCGTACCAGCGAATCGCGGGCGATGCGACGGGCTCGTCGCTCGACCAGGCCTATGTTCCCGGCGCGGCGGACCTGTCGTCGACTTCGAAGCAGCTGATGGTTCACGCGGGGATCCGTCACAAGTTCTGACGGCGCGATGACGGAAACGGCGGCGGGCCGGACTGCCCGCCGCCACGATGCGCTCACTGCGCGACGCGGATCACGACCTTGCCGAAGTGCTGCCCCGACTGCAGGTGCGCATAAGCCTGCGGTGCTTCGTCGAAGCCGAACACGCGATCGACCACCGGCCGGATCTGCTTCGCGTCGACGAGGCGCACGACATCGTCGAGCATCGCGCGGCTGCCGACCATGATCCCGTGCAACTGCCGGATCCCGCCGATCAGCGACAGCAGCCCGAGTTCGGGGCCGGCGAAGCTGCTGAGGCCGCCGATCACCGACACGATGCCGCCCAGCTTCGTCGCCGCGACCGAGCGCGGCAGCGTGTCCTTGCCGCCGACTTCGACGACCAGATCCGCCCCCGCGCCGCCGGTGAGTCGCAGCACGTCGTGCTGCCATTCGGGCGTCGCGCGATAGTTGATGGTTGCGTCCGCACCGAGTGCGCGGGCGCGCTCGAGCTTCGCATCGCTCGACGACGTGACGATGGTGCGCAGCCCCGCCGCATGCGCGAGCTGCAGCGCGACGATCGACACGCCGCCGGTGCCGAGCAGCACGACGGTCGCGCCGGGCCGCAGGTCGCCGTCGGCGAACAGTGCGTTCCACGCGGTAATCCCGGCGCACGACAGCGTCGCCGCCTCGTCGTAGTTCAGATGCGCGGGAATCGCGACCAGCGCGGCCTCGTCGGACACGAAATGTTCGGCCAGCACGCCGTCGAATTGCGCGCCGGGCGACCCGGAGACTTTCTGCGGCGTGGGCGGCCCGTCGATCCAGTGCGGAAAGTACGTGTTGATCACGCGATCGCCCGGCTTGAAGCGCGTGACGTCGCGGCCGGTTTCGATGACTTCGCCGGCGCCGTCGGCCACCGGGATCAGCGCGTCCGTGCCGATGCCGAGATAGTCGCCGCGCGCGAACATCAGGTCGCGGTAGTTCAGGCCGGCGGAGTGGATCTTCACGACGACGTCGGTCGGCCCGACCGCGCGGCGTGTTGCGTCGATGCGCCGAAGCCCGGCCACGCCGTCGCCCGGTTTCACTTGCCATGCGTGCATGTCGACTCCTTTTCGAGATAGAGCGGACTATCATAGTGTTGCGCATGGGGACGCATTGGCGAGAAATTGGCCAACGACTGTCGCCTGTGCGGACACAACCCTGTGACCCAACCGGAGCGGAATGGCATGGACGAGCGGCTGAGAGGCGTGGCCGAATTTGTCGACGTGGTGGAGTCGGGCAGCTTCGCGGCGGCCGCGCTGCGGCTCGGCGTCACGCGCTCGGCTGTCGCGAAGGTCGTCGCGCGGCTCGAGCGCCGCCTCGGCGCGCGGCTCCTGCAGCGCACGACCCGCCAGCTCGGCCTGACCGACGAGGGGCTCGTCTATTACGAGCAGTGCCGGCGGCTGCTGGCCGAACTCGGCGAGACGGAGGCCGCGCTCGACGCGGGGCAGCGCGAGCCGGCGGGGCGGCTGCGCGTCAGCGTGCCCGTGCTGTTCGGGCGACAGTGCGTGGCGCCCGTGATGCGGCGCCTCGTCGAGCGCCATCCGCGGCTCGAGATCGACGTGTCGTTCAGCGACCGCGTGGCCGACCTGGTCAATGACGGCTTCGACATCGCGGTGCGCATCGGCGAGCTGGCCGATACGAGTGCGCTGGTCGGTCGCAAGCTCGGCGTGCAGCGCATGGGGATCTGCGCGTCGCCCGCGTATCTCGACCGTCATGGCCGGCCGACGGGGCTCGACGCGCTCGCGTCGCACGTCGGCATCGCGTATTCGCGCGGCGGGCAACCGACGCCGTGGCGGGTTCTCGGCGCGGACGGCGCGGTGCACGACCATCGCCCGGCCGGCCGCCTGCGGCTCGACGACCTGCAGGCGATCGCCGATGCGGCCGCTGCCGGCGCGGGCCTCGCGTGGCTGCCGTGCTGGCTGATGGCGCCTTACCTGCGCGACGGCCGCCTCGCGCTCGTGATGGACAGCAACAGCGTGTCGGGCGCCGAAGTGTTCGCGGTGCGGCCGGCCTCGCGCCAGGTGCCGTCGAAGGTGCGCGTCGTCATCGATGCGCTCGTCGACGAGATACCGCGCATGCTGGCGTCGGATGATTGAGGCCGGCGCGGTGCGGCGATCGCGACAGGCCCGCGCCGCACCGGCTCAATTCGTGGCCCGGTGCGGATTGCAGTCCACCGAATACTCCGCGTGCTCGCCATTGACGTGCAGGACCAGCGTCGCCTGGCAGATGTCGCCCGAATCGACGCTCAGCCGCAGCGTCGCCAGCGGTTGATCCTCGCCGCCGGCGAGTCGCGATTCGCCGGAGCGTGTCAGCGAGGCCGAGCCGGCGCCGCCGGTCCTGGTGATGCGCAGGCTGTACGACACGTCGACCGGCGCGGCCGCCCGCACGTGCGGCACGATGTTCACGCCGCCGGCACTGGCGGCGATGTCGAAATAGGCGTTGAGATCGTGAATGCCAACCATGATCGTCCCCTGTCGAATGAAAAAAAGGCCGAACGGGTAACCGTCCGGCCTTTTCGTTACACCGGCGGTGCTTAGTGCTGCTTGAGCGAAACGGTGTTGTTGAAACCGTTCTGGTTGATGCTCGCGTAGTTCGCGTTGCCTTGCTGTACCAGCGTGGCGTTGTTGTTGTAGCCGATCTGCGTCACGTAGCCCTGGTTGCCCGTGCCCGACACTTGCGACGCGTTGATGATGTTGAAGCCGCCGGCCTGCGACAGGCTCAGCACGTCATCCGCACCCGTCTGCGACGCATTGGCGTAGTTGCCGATGTCGCCCGACTGGCTCACCGTCACCGACGAGCCCGATGCGGCCGACTGCGTCACCGACGCCAGGTTGTCCGCCGACGCCTGCGTGATGGATGCCGTCGAACCGGCCGAGCTGCTCTGCGTGATCGACGCCGTGTTGAACGCGGCCGTTTGCGTGATGGACGCGCCGTTGCCGTAGCCGTACTGCTGCGTGATCGTCGCGTTGTTCGACGCGGCCGACTGGTTGATCGTCGCGCTGTCGCCGAACTCGAACCACTGATTGACCGTTGCGTTGTTGCCGTCGGCGGTCTGCGTGATCGACGTCGCGTTGCCGGCCGCCGCGAGCTGGTGCACCGTGGCGTTGTTGCCGCTCACGCCGCCCGATTGCGAAATCGTCGTCGTGTTGCCGCCGCCGAACGACGAATTCACGGTGGCGGTTTCGGTGCCGCTCTGGGTCGTCGTGACCTGGTCGCCAGCCTCGGCGAACTGCGTCACGCTGGCGTTGGTCGTGCCGCCCGTTTGCGTGATCGACGTCGCGTTTCCGCCGCCCCAGGTCGTCTGGACGTTCGCGGTGCCGTTGTTGCCGGTCTGCGCGATGCCGACGGTGTTGCCGACCGTGTCCGTCTGCGCGACGGTCGCGTTGTTGCCGATCGCCGACTGGCTCGGCGTGCCCTGGTTGATCGTCACGTTGTTCCAGCCGCCGCCTTGCTGCGAGATCGACGCGCTGTCGATGTAGCTGTACTGGTTGATCGTGTTGGTGTCGTATTGCGGGCCGCCCGTGTAGGCCGACGTCGTCTGCGTGATGGTCGCCGAGAAGTCGCCGCCGCCGGACTGCGTCACATAGTTCCGCTCGTTCGACGTGCCCGTTTGCGACACGTTCACGCTCGAATACGGCTGCGCCCACCAGGAGTTCTGCTGGATCACGGTCGTGTCGCCGTTGCCGCCCTGCGTCGTCACGTTGGCGACGAACCCGTAGCGGGGATCGTTGCCGGCTGCCGACTGGTTGATCGACACCGCATCACCGTTCGTCGCCGTCTGTTCGACGGTTGCCGAGTTGAAGTTGCCGGTTTGCCCGATATTCACGGTGTTACCCGACGAATCGGCCTGTGCGGCAGCCGATGCGAGCATCAGCACTGCGATTGCGATTGCAGACTTGGTCACCTTCATTTGTTGCTCCTGATTCGAAAGAAAATTCGCCGGAAAAGTGGATCTTTTGCCGGCACCCCCGCCAATGAGGACGCTCTCACGTCCCGCACCTCACACCACTTGAAGCAAAGCACCTGCAAACTGCATAACCGTTACCGCGTCAGCACCGTGGCGCGCGCACCGTTGCCGGTCTGGATCACCTGGATGCCGGTGTTCGATCCGCCCTGCACGAGGTTCACCGCGTTGTTGCTGCCGTTCTGCGTGACGCGCGCCGACAGCGACGTGCCGACCTGCGTCGAGTCGACCGAATTGCCGGCGCCGTTCTGTTGCACCTGCAACGTGTTGCCGTTGCCGCGCTGCGTCGCATTCAACCTGTTGCCCAAGCCGGCCTGCGACGCCGCGATCCAGTTCTGCGCACCGGCCTGCCGCGCGACGATCGCGTTGCCGTCGCCGGCCTGCCAGATCAGCGCACCGTTGTGGCCGGCCTGGTCCAGCGACGCGGCGTTGCCGACACCGCTCTGGCGGACCGCGACGATGTTGCCGCTGTAGTCGAATGCCGGTTCGGGCGGGCCGAGATCGTTGAGCGGCACGGGTGCCGCAAACGCCGCCTGCATGGCTGCTGCTGCCCACACGGTCGCGAGCGCCTGCCGCGCCACGCGGGCGCGCCCGTTCCGATCATGGTGTCGATTCATCCTGTTTTCTCCGCTGGCCGGCCTGGCCCGGTTAATGAGTGGACGCGCCCTGGCGATCGATCTTCTGCGGGTCGTACGCGGTGTTCGCGTCCTCCATGTCCTGCGCGTATTTCCGGTCTTCCTGCAGATACCGCTGCATCGTCGGGTCGTACCAGTCCTGGTCGTTCTTCAGCGCCCAGGTCTGGTTCGCGACGCCCTGGACGATCAGGTGCGTGAGCGCCGATTCGATCGCTTCGTTCACGCAGATCTGCGCGGGTTCGTTACGTGTCAGCCCGGCTTCCGCCTGCAGCAGGTCCTTGAAGCCGACGAAGCGATAGATGCCTGTGTCGACCTGATACGAGTAGACGGTCTTGGTCGTCGACACGCTGTTGAGCACCTGGCCCGTGCGGATGTCGATCGCGCGCAGGTTGACCGTGACCTGGTCGATCCGGTATTGCGTCGACCCGCTGATCCCGAGGTAGGCGACGCCGGCCCCGCCGGTCCGGACGTTCGTGTCGTAGCCGACGATGCCGCCCTCGAGCACGATGTTCGCGGGCATCAGCGGCGCCATCGCATCGTTCTGCGCCTTCTTCGCATCCGCGCCGTCGGTGGCGCGCATGATCTTGCGTTCGGTCAGCAGGTCCTGCAGGTTCTCGCGTTCCACCGGCGTGAACCAGCCGGAGTCGCGCATCGCCTTGACGAGGAACGACGCGCCGCCCTGCGTGACCTGCGACGAGAAGGAGCTGTCCGGCGATGCCTTGTATTGCCCGGTCAGATCGCGAAAGCCGTACACGGCCGCGACGATCTTGCCCTTCGGCGGCGGCAGGTGCGTGAGGTCGCGTGTGGTGCGCGTCGGCGGCGTCAGCGTCGCGTTGCTCAAGGCCGGCATCGGCCGCGTGACGCAGCCGACCAGCGACAGCAGCAACAGCGCGCCCATGGCGATCCGTGTCGTCCCCGTGTTCAAGCGTGTGCGTTCAGCATTTTTTTTCATGATTCGCTCAGTCTTTTTTTCGATTTATTGGCCGTTGCTGACGATGAACGTCGAGGTCGCACCCGTCGTCTTGTCGGTGGTCGTCACTTGCAGGTTGCCGTTGCCGGCCGCACTCACGACGATCGTGAAGTTGCCCGTGCTGATCGTCCCCGGCTTGAGCTCGCCGTTGGTGCCGACGATCGAGTTCGTCACCGAGCCGGCGACGCGCGACAGGATTGCCTGCTGCAGCTGCGCATTGAACTGGTCGAGCGACGACGTGGACGTCGGCGATGAATACGCCGACAGCGACGGATCCGTGTGCTTGTTCTGCGCGTTGGCCTCGTTGAGCAGATTGGGGCCGTTTGCCGGGTTGCCGCCGAAATTCGGGTTGTTCGGCTGATAAACCAGCGTCGACGACCACGCATACGGCGACACCGCGGTCATCGCGACCAGCGCGATCACGCTCAATCTGATTCGATTCATTTTCCCTAACCCCTGTTTTTGATTAATCGACTAAATCTCGTCTTTGGCCAGATCCGAATCGGGAAACAGCAAATTCGACAGATCGTCCTGAATGACGGTTTGAAAGGAAATACTGGCGGCGCTTTCGGCCACGGCCTTGACGTTTGCGCGTGCGATCGGCAGGAAGGTCTGGAATACGCGCTTTTGCTGGAATTCGACCCAGATCAGGCTGCCGTAACGCCCGGACGGACGTTCGTGAATGGCGACCATGTAGCGCTCGCTCAGCGGGATTTCCGACCACGTCTGCGAGAAGTAGGTATAGAAATCGCGGCCGGCGAGCGTCACGGCATCGGTCGTGACCGTGCCGCCGAGCTGGTCTTCCGGAAGGGCGTGGCGCGCGGC
>NZ_JAAGPC010000180.1:0-241 GCF_017104595.1 Burkholderia sp. Tr-20390
GGATGATTAAAAAAAAAAAAAAAAAAAAATAAGTTATTGTTGTGGATTGATACGTGAATTGAATATCATAGTGTGTGCACTATCGATTCTCTTTCGACGCGTGTACGCTATGTGCGAACATGCACGTGGTTACGTGCTGTGTATGGTGCATATTTACGTTACATGACGCTATATGATCGTGTGACTACGTAGCCATGTGTTCGAGCCTACGTCTCTCTGTTCTACATATTCACAGATTGCA
>NZ_JAAGPC010000181.1:0-17101 GCF_017104595.1 Burkholderia sp. Tr-20390
TCGACCTGCTCGACCACCGATAGCTTAAAAGCCAGGCTGTAGTCCCGCTGCGTCCGCTTGATCTCTTGCTCCACTTGGCACCTCTTCGTTTCAGCGAAAAAGTGTCAACCTATTTCAGGACGGGTCAGCGCAAAGAAAAAGGGCGGGAATCCTCGGATTCCCGCCCTTTTTGCATTCCGGCGCGACCCGCAGGCCGCGCGAGCGGATCAACGCGCGTTCGCCTTCGACTCGACGGCGCGCTCGGCCGACGGTTGCGCGACGGCGTCCTGGGCCGGCACGATCTGCTGCATCTGCGCGCCGGCTGCCGCCAGTGCGCTCGCGCCTCGCGCGTGCACCGGGCCGGTCATCGAGAAAAACGCGGCGGACACGATCAGGAAACTCTGGATATGACGTGTGTTCATTGCACCTCCTGTAAAACTGCCGGCGCCTCCCCGATTGCGTCGAAACCAGCCAACGCGGCCGGGCACCTCCGGCAGGCCGACAAGATTAACGGCATTTGCCAGCAGATGAACCCGGCTTTACATGCTTTTACATGATGTAACGCATGGTTCCGCCCTGTTTTTTTGACGCAGCGCCGCACTCCACCGGCATTCCAACCGATGGGCGGCGGGTTTGCCCCAGTGCTACCATCGCTTAAAACCGGCCAATATGCCGGCCACTGCCGACGCGTCCACAAGACGCCCGAAGCAGTCGAGTTTTGGTGATCCCAAACTGGGTGGAGGAGACAGTTAATGAATGCCCCGCTAGACGCAGGCCAACGCGCGTCGCTAGAAGCCGCGCTGAAGTCCGTCACGCTTGACGACAAATACACACTGGAACGCGGCCGCGCGTACATGAGCGGCATCCAGGCCCTCGTGCGCCTGCCGATGCTGCAGCAGGAACGCGATCGCGCCGCCGGTCTCAATACCGCCGGCTTCATCTCCGGCTATCGTGGTTCGCCGCTCGGCGGCCTCGATCTGTCGCTCTGGAAAGCCAAGCAGCACCTGGCCGCCCACCAGATCGTCTTCCAGCCCGGCCTCAACGAAGATCTCGCCGCCACCGCCGTGTGGGGCTCGCAGCAGGTGAACCTGTACCCCGGCGCGAAGCACGACGGCGTGTTCGGCATGTGGTACGGCAAGGGCCCGGGCGTCGACCGCACGGGCGACGTATTCAAGCACGCGAACTCGGCCGGCTCGTCGCAGCATGGCGGCGTGCTGGTGCTCGCCGGCGACGACCACGCGGCGAAATCGTCGACGCTCGCGCACCAGTCCGAACACATCTTCAAGGCCTGCGGGCTGCCGGTGCTGTTCCCGTCCAACGTGCAGGAATATCTCGATTTCGGCCTGCACGGCTGGGCGATGAGCCGCTACTCGGGCCTGTGGGTCGCGCTCAAGTGCGTGACGGACGTGGTCGAATCGTCGGCATCGGTCGACATCGACCCGCATCGCACCGAGATCGTGCTGCCGACCGACTTCATCCTGCCGGAAGGCGGGCTGAACATCCGCTGGCCCGATCCGCCGCTCGTGCAGGAAGCACGGCTGCTCGACTACAAGTGGTATGCGGCGCTCGCCTACGTGCGCGCGAACAAGCTCGACCGCATCGAGATCGATTCGCCGAGCGCGCGCTTCGGGATCATGACCGGCGGCAAGGCGTACCTCGACGTGCGCCAGGCGCTGACCGACCTCGGCCTCGACGACGAAACCTGCGCGCGGATCGGCATCCGGCTCTACAAGGTCGGCTGCGTGTGGCCGCTCGAAGCGCAGGGCGCGCAGGCGTTCGCGCGCGGGCTCGACGAAATCCTCGTCGTCGAGGAAAAGCGCCAGATCCTCGAATACGCGATCAAGGAAGAGCTGTACAACTGGCCCGATGGGCAACGTCCGCGCGTGTTCGGCAAGTTCGACGAGAAGGACGGCGCCGGCGGCGAATGGTCGGTGCCGATGGGCAACTGGCTGCTGCCCGCGCACTACGAGCTGTCGCCCGCGATCATCGCGAAGGCGATCGCGACGCGCCTCGAGAAGTTCGAGCTGCCGTCCGACGTGCGTGCGCGCATCGCCGCGCGCCTCGCCGTGATCAACGCGAAGGAAATGGCGCTCGCGAAGCCGCACGTGCAGACCGAGCGCAAGCCGTGGTTCTGCTCGGGCTGCCCGCACAACACGTCGACCAACGTGCCGGAAGGCTCGCGCGCGATCGCCGGCATCGGCTGCCACTACATGACCGTGTGGATGGACCGCAGCACGAGCACCTTCAGCCAGATGGGCGGCGAAGGCGTGCCGTGGATCGGCCAGGCGCCGTTCACGGACGAGAAGCACGTGTTCGCGAACCTCGGCGACGGCACCTATTTCCACTCGGGCCTGCTGGCCGTGCGCGCGGCGATCTCGTCGAAAGCGAACATCACCTACAAGATCCTCTATAACGACGCGGTCGCGATGACGGGCGGCCAGCCGGTCGACGGCGTGCTGACGGTGCCGCAGATCACGCACCAGCTCGCGTCCGAAGGCGCGAAGAAGATCGTGATCGTCACCGACGAGCCGGAGAAGTACGACAGCCAGAAGGCGCTGCTGGCGCCGGGCGTGACGATCCATCACCGCGACCAGCTCGACGACGTGCAGCGCGAGCTGCGCGAGATCGAAGGCACGACGATCCTGATCTACGACCAGACCTGCGCGACCGAGAAACGCCGCCGCCGCAAACGCGGCACGTATCCGGACCCGGCCAAGCGCGTCGTGATCAACGACGCGGTGTGCGAAGGCTGCGGCGATTGCTCGGTGCAGTCGAACTGCCTGTCGGTCGAGCCGCTGGAAACCGAATTCGGCACGAAGCGCCAGATCAACCAGTCGAGCTGCAACAAGGACTTCTCGTGCGTGAAGGGCTTCTGCCCGAGCTTCGTCACGGTCGAGGGCGGCCAGCTGAAGAAGCCGAAGGCCGTGTCGGTCGACGGCAACGCACTGCCGCCGATCCCCGAACCGACGCTGCCGGACATCGACCGCGCATACGGCGTGCTCGTCACGGGCGTCGGCGGCACGGGCGTCGTCACGATCGGCGCACTGCTCGGGATGGCCGCGCACCTGGAAAACAAGGGCGTGACCGTGCTCGACGTCACCGGCCTCGCGCAGAAGGGCGGCGCCGTGATGAGCCACGTGCAGATCTCGCACGCGCCGACCGACATCCATGCGACGCGGATCGCGATGGGCGAGGCCGACCTTGTGATCGGCTGCGACGCGATCGTCACGGCCGGCGACGAGTGCACGTCGCGCATGCGCCACGACACGACGCGCGTGGTCGTCAACAGCGCGCAGACGCCGACCGCCGAGTTCATCAAGAACCCGAACTGGGCGTTCCCGGGCCTGTCCGCCGAGAACGACATCCGCGCGGCAGCAGGCGAAGCCGTCGATTTCATCGACGCGAACCGCTTCGCGGTCGCGCTGCTCGGCGACGCGATCTACACGAACCCGTTCGTGCTCGGCTACGCGTGGCAAAAGGGCTGGCTGCCGCTGACGCTCGCGTCGCTGGTGCGCGCGATCGAGCTGAATGCGGTATCGGTCGAGAAGAACCGTGCGGCCTTCGACTGGGGCCGCCGCGCCGCGTATGACTTGGCGAGCGTGAAGCAGGCCGCGGCCGGCGACGCGCGCCCCGTGCAAGGCGCCACGGTGATTTCGCTGCACACGAAGAAGGCGGTCGACGCGCTGATCGCGAAGCGCGTGGAATTCCTCACCGCGTACCAGAATGCCGCGTACGCAGCACGCTATGCGGCGTTCGTCGACAAGGTGCGTGCGGCCGAGCGTGCGCTGGCGGACGGCGACACGGCGCAGGAGCAGCTGACCGAAGCGGTCGCGCGCAACCTGTTCAAGCTGATGGCGTACAAGGACGAATACGAGGTCGCGCGGCTGCAGTCCGATCCGGCATTCCTCGCGCGCCTGACCGCGCAGTTCGAAGGCGACTGGAAGCTGAAATTCCACCTCGCGCCGCCGCTGTTCGCGAAGACGGACGCCCACGGCCATCTCGTGAAGAAGGCGTACGGCCCGTGGATGATGTCGGCGTTCCGGATGCTCGCGAAAGCGAAGTTCCTGCGCGGCACGGCGCTCGACCCGTTCGGCCGTACCGACGAGCGTCGCACCGAGCGCGCGCTGATCGGCGAGTACGAAGCGCTGATCGGCGAGGTGCTCGCCAAGCTGAACGCGGCCAACCGCCCGCTCGCCCTCGAGCTCGCGGCGCTGCCGGACGGCATTCGCGGCTATGGCCACGTGAAGGAGAACAACCTGCGCGCGGTACGTGTGAAGTGGGACACGCTGCTCGCGAAGTGGCGTTCGCCTGCCGGCGGCCAGTCGCACCAGCAGGTCGCGTAACGGCACGCGGCGGGCATTCGCGGCCGGATGCCCGCCGGTAAGCGGCTATCCGCTCACGTCGCTTCATGAAAAAACGCCACGGAACGCAGGTTCCGTGGCGTTTTTCATTGCGCCGCGCGCGAAGCGCGGCACACGCGGGCGTGACTTTACTTCGTGTTCACGTTCGCGGCGGCAACGGCCGTCATGTTGATGATCCGGCGCACGGTCGCGGCCGGCGTCAGGATGTGGGCCGGCTTCGCCGCGCCGAGCAGGAACGGGCCGACCGTCACGCCTTCGCCGCCGACCATCTTCAGCAGGTTGTACGCGATGTTCGCCGCTTCGACGTTCGGCATGATCAGCAGGTTCGCTTCGCCCGACAGCGTCGTGCCGGGGAAGGCCTGCTTGCGGATCAGTTCCGACAGCGCCGCGTCGCCGTGCATTTCGCCGTCGACTTCCAGGTTCGGCGCGCGTTCGACGATCAGCTTGCGGGCTTCGCCCATCCGGCGCGACGACGCCGACGGCGCGCTGCCGAAGTTCGAGTTCGACAGCAGCGCAGCCTTCGGCACGATGCCGAAGCGCTCGATCTCGGCCGCGGCCTGGATCGTCATGTCGGCGAGCTGGTCGGCGCTCGGCAGTTCGTTCACGTACGTATCGCACACGAACAGGTTGCGGCCCGGCAGCATCAGCAGGTTCATCGCCGCGAAATGCTCGGCGCCCTTCGCACGGCCCAGCACCTGCTCGATGAACTTCAGGTGGCTGTGGAACGTGTCGATCATCCCGCAGATCATCCCGTCCGCGTCGCCCAGGTGCACGAGCATCGCGCCGATCAGCGTATTGAACTTGCGCATCGCGGCCTTCGCGACTTCCGGCGTCACGCCGTCGCGCGCGCCGATCTCCTGATACGCCTGCCAGTAGCGGTGGTAGCGCGCATCGTCTTCCGGATCGACGATCTCGAAATCGGTGCCGGCCTTCAGCTTCGAGCCGATCTTCGCGAGGCGCATGTCGATGACCGACGGACGGCCGACGAGGATCGGCTTCGCGATCTTTTCCTGCAGCACGAACTGCGCGGCACGCAGCACGCGCTCGTCTTCGCCCTCGGCGAACACGATGCGGGCCTGCTTCTGCTTCGCGGTGGCGAACACCGGACGCATCACCATGCCGGTGCGGTAGACGGTCGCGCCGAGCTGCTCGCGGTACGCGTCCATGTCCTGGATCGGGCGGGTGGCGACGCCCGAATCCATCGCGGCTTGCGCGACGGCCGGCGCGATCTTGATGATCAGGCGCGGGTCGAACGGCTTCGGAATCAGGTAGTCCG
Organism: Burkholderia sp. Tr-20390; assembly: GCF_017104595.1. NCBI lineage: Bacteria > Pseudomonadati > Pseudomonadota > Betaproteobacteria > Burkholderiales > Burkholderiaceae > Burkholderia > Burkholderia sp. Tr-20390. The sequence continues at coordinate 5,617 of NZ_JAAGPC010000181.1, forward strand.
GCCCGAATTCGAGCGAGTGGCCTTCATACGCCTTCGCGACTTCCTCGCTCTGGTCGGTTTCCTGCGCCAGCTCGGCGATCGCGCGCACGCACGCGAGCTTCATTTCTTCCGTGATCGTCGTCGCGCCGACGTCGAGCGCACCGCGGAAGATGAACGGGAAACACAGCACGTTGTTGACCTGGTTCGGGTAGTCCGAACGGCCGGTCGCGACGATCGCGTCCGGGCGCACGGCCTTCGCGTCTTCCGGGCGGATTTCCGGTTCCGGGTTCGCGAGCGCCAGGATCAGCGGGCGGTCGCCCATCGTCTTGACCATGTCCTGCTTCAGCACGCCCGCGCTCGAGCAGCCGAGGAACACGTCCGCGCCGACGATCGCGTCGGCGAGCGTGCGTGCGTCGGTGGTCGCCGCATAGCGCTGCTTCGACGGATCGAGGTTGCCGCGCCCTTCGTAGATCACGCCCTTCGAATCGGCGACGAGGATGTTCGACTTCGTGAGGCCGAGGTTCACCAGCAGGTCCAGACACGCGATCGCCGCGGCGCCCGCGCCCGAGCACACGAGCTTCACTTCGGACAGCTTCTTGCCGACGACCTTCAGGCCGTTCAGGATCGCGGCCGACGCGATGATCGCGGTGCCGTGCTGGTCATCGTGGAAGACGGGGATCTTCATGCGCTCGCGCAGCTTCTGCTCGATGTAGAAGCATTCCGGCGCCTTGATGTCCTCGAGGTTGATGCCGCCGAGCGTCGGCTCGAGCATCGCGATCGCCTCGACGAGCTTGTCGGGGTCGGACTCCGACAGTTCGATGTCGAACACGTCGATGCCCGCGAATTTCTTGAAGAGGCAGCCCTTGCCTTCCATCACCGGCTTCGCGGCGAGCGGGCCGATGTTGCCGAGGCCGAGCACGGCGGTGCCGTTCGTGATGACGCCGACGAGGTTGCCGCGCGACGTGTACTTCTGCGCGTCGAGCGGATCGGCGTGGATCGCTTCGCACGCTGCGGCGACGCCCGGCGAATACGCGAGCGACAGATCGAGCTGGTTCGACAGCGGCTTGGTCGGGGTGACCGAAATCTTGCCGGGTTTCGGGTTCAGGTGATAAGCGAGTGCGGCCTGCTTCAGTTGTTCGTCCATGATTGACCTGCGAGAGACATGCGAAATATTGACGGTTCAGTACGCAGCACCTTCGGCCGCGTCTGCTTGAATCGAGGGGGTGGTCGACTGCGAGACGGCACGCGACGCGCCGGGTCGGCACGCCATCGAACCTTGGCGGGTGGCAAGAGGAAAGTACAAAGTACTGAACGATTTCTAAGGGCCGCCTAGTGTACACCCCCTAAATGACGCATGTTGGTGCAGCGCCGCATCCTCCGCATCAGCGTGCGAGCGATCGGGCCCCACTTGTTTCGCCGGTGGTGAGCCGCGCGGCGAACCCGCGCGAATTCCGCCGAAAACCGGCCTGAATCGGGTAAAATAGCCGGCTACGCGCGCAGCGATGCGATTGGCCCTCCGATCGCGCCCCGGCCCCCTGGGCAGGTTCCCCTTGCTGCGCCACCGGGCCCGCGCCCGCTCTTCGCTCATCACCCAAGGAATGCCCATGACAGGCTACGATCGTCAGTCGATCTCGGATACGACCGCCAAAATCCTGCTCGAAGTACAGGCAGTGCACTTCAACGCAGAAAAACCGTTCATCTTCACGTCCGGCTGGGCAAGCCCCGTCTATATCGACTGCCGCAAGCTGATTTCGTATCCGCGCGTGCGCCGCGCGCTGATGGAAATGGCGGAAACGACGATCACGCGCGACATCGGCTTCGAGCAGATCGACGCGGTGGCGGGCGGCGAAACGGCCGGCATCCCGTTCGCGGCCTGGATCGCGGACCGGATGATGGTGCCGATGCAGTACGTGCGCAAAAAGCCGAAGGGTTTCGGCCGCAACGCGCAGATCGAAGGCCATCTGGAAGAAGGCTCGCGCGTGCTGCTGGTGGAAGACCTGACGACCGACAGCCGCAGCAAGATCAACTTCGTCAACGCGCTGCGCACCGCGGGCGCGACGGTGAACCACTGCTTCGTGCTGTTCCACTACAACATCTTCAAGGAAAGCGTGTCGGTCCTGAAGGACATCGACGTCGACCTGCACGCGCTCGCCACGTGGTGGGACGTGCTGCGCGTCGCGAAGGCCTCGGGCTACTTCGAGACGAAGACGCTCGACGAAGTCGAGAAATTCCTGCACGCACCGGCCGAGTGGTCGGCGGCGCACGGCGGCGCGACGTCCCCGAAGGACTGACGCCGCGCCGGCCCGCTGGCCGGCGTCCTGGCTGAACGAGCCGCCCGCTTCATCGCGGGCGGCTTTTTTTCGTCCGCCGATTTTGCATCCGTCGATCCGCGCAGGAAACGATCGCGACCACGCGTCGCGGCGTGCATCGCTCATCGAACCCTAATGCTAGACTTGATCCATCGCTGCCATCAGCTGCGCAGGCAACGCACTACGCCAACAACGCCGGACGCATCGGTCCGGCCCACGTGACGGGAGAAGCGCCATATGCGTGTGGATCGCCGGATCACTCCGCCTGCGCCATCGGGTCGCCCGTCGCCGTTCCTCGCCGCCCTCCTCTACGCCGCCGTCCTCTCCGCCCTGCCCGCGCATGCGGAAGGTCCGTTCACCGTGACGAGCGACGACCTGACGCCGGGCGGGCGCGTCCGCGCCGCGAACGTGTTCGACCGCGGCGACTGCAAGGGCGGCAATCACTCGCCGCAGCTCACCTGGCACAACCCGCCGCCCGGCACGCGCGGCTATGCGGTCACGGTCTTCGATCCCGATGCGCCGGGGCACGGCTGGTGGCACTGGGCCGTGGCGGGCATTCCGGCGACGGTCACGAGCCTGCCGGCCGACGCGAGCGCGTCCGGGTTCCTGCGGCGCATCGGCGCGAGCGAGGCGCGCAACGACTTCGGAATCGACGGCTACGGCGGCCCGTGCCCGCCGCCGGGCAAGCCGCACCGCTACGTGATCACCGTCTATGCGCTCAAGGGCGACGACCTGCGCGTCGCGCAGGGCCGCCCCGCGCCGATGTTCGAGCACGAGATCGGCACGCTGGCGATCGGCACCGCGCAACTCACGGTCAACTACGGGCAGTGACGGGCGGCGGGCGTGACGCGCCGCCACGCCGCCGCACTGCGATTGCCGCCGCCGCGAAATGCCGTCCTTCGCACTCGTGTGCTTTCCCGTCATTTCGGCTTGCTAGACTCGTCGTCACCGGTCGCGGCGCCATGCCGCGGATCCGTCGCGCCGCCCACCGGCGACGCATGACGCGGCGAGCCTGCGGTCCGCCGTTCCCGTTCCTTTCCGGAGAACGCTTCATGTCGAACATCGTCATCGTCTATCACAGCGGCTACGGTCACACGCAGAAACTGGCCGAGGCCGTGCACGCGGGCGCGCAGGACGCCGGCGCGACCGTGCGTCTGCTCGCCGTCGGCGACGTCGACGACGCGGGCTGGGCCGCGCTCGACGCGGCCGACGCGATCGTCTTCGGCGCGCCGACCTACATGGGCGGCCCGTCGGCGCAGTTCAAGCAGTTTGCCGACGCGACGTCGAAAGCGTGGTTCACGCAGAAATGGAAGGACAAGATCGCCGCGGGCTTCACGAACTCCGCGACGATGAACGGCGACAAGTTCTCGACGATTCAATATTTCGTCACGCTGTCGATGCAGCATGGGATGGTGTGGGTCGGCACGAGCCTGATGCCGGCCAACTCGAAGGCGGCCACGCGCAACGACATCAACTACCTGGGCGGCTCGACGGGCCTGCTCGCGCAGTCGCCGGCCGATTCGACGCCCGACGAAGGCCCGCTGCCGGGCGACCTCGAGACCGGCAAGGCATTCGGCCGGCGGGTTGCCGAAGCGACCGCCCGGTGGGTCGCCGGCCGCGGCTGAGTACGCCCCGGCGCTCGCTCCGGCGGGCGACAAAGGGACACAAGACGGCCCGCCGGCCGTCTTTTTTTCGCCCCGCGCGGTGCAGGCCCGCCGGATGACGTCTTAAAATGGCGGATTCAGGGCGCGGGCCCCCGTTTCATTCAGTGAGAGCGAAATGAGCACCAAAGTTTTTGTCGACGGCCAGGAAGGCACGACCGGCCTCAAGATCTTCGAATACCTGTCGGCACGCAGCGACATCGAGATCCTGCGCATCGATGAAGCGAAGCGCAAGGACGTCGAAGAGCGCCGCCGCCTGATCAACGCGTCGGACGTCACGTTCCTGTGCCTGCCGGACGTTGCATCGCGCGAATCGGCGTCGCTCGTCGAGAACCCGAACACGACGCTGATCGACGCGAGCACCGCGTTCCGCACCAGCGCCGACTGGGCGTACGGCCTGCCGGAACTGACCCGCGCGCAGCGCGAGAAGATTCGCACGTCGAAGCGCATCGCCGTACCGGGCTGCCACGCGTCGGCCTTCGTGCTCGCGATGCGTCCGCTCGTCGATGCAGGCATCGTCGCACCGACGTTCGCCGCGCACAGCTACTCGATCACCGGCTACAGCGGCGGCGGCAAGTCGATGATCGCCGACTACGAAAACGCCACGCCGGGCGGCAAGCTCGCGAGCCCGCGGCCGTATGCGCTCGGCCTCACGCACAAGCACCTGCCGGAAATGGCCGCGCACACGGGCCTCGCGAACCCGCCGATCTTCACGCCGATCGTCGGGCCGTTCCTGAAGGGTCTCGCGGTGACGACCTACTTCACGCCCGAGCAGCTCGCGAAGCGCACGACGCCGCAGGACGTGCAGCGCGTGTTCGCCGAGTACTACGCGGACGAAGCATTCGTACGCGTCGCGCCGTTCGATGCGGACGCGAACCTCGACGGCGGCTTCTTCGACGTGCAGGCGAACAACGACACGAACCGGGTCGACCTGTTCGTGTTCGGCAACGCGGAGCGCTTCGTCACGGTCGCGCGCCTCGACAATCTCGGCAAGGGCGCATCGGGCGCCGCGATCCAGTGCATGAACCTGAGCATCGGCGCGGCCGAGGACGCAGGTCTCAAACGCTGATTCAGCATCGCATGCAATGCAAAGCCGGCCACTGGCCGGCTTTTTATTTACCCCTGCCGGGCAATATATAAAAAATTGCGGATCGCGCATTTACAAATATTTACAAGCTTTCAATTGCGCGATTACCAGTGAATTAATCCCACCCCTTCTTTATCCAGTCAATCCCGAATAGGGATAAACCGGATACCGCCGCTTTAAACGCTGCCGTTATACGCAGGAAGGCTCTGCGCCGGCCTGTCCGGCGTCGCACATCCCCCACTCCAGCCGCTTTCGGCAGCCGGTCTCACGTTTTAATTCTTACCGAATGCCGTGTCGGACAAGGATTCAATACACGATGCCCGTTTCAATCGCCTTTTTTAGACGGGTTCATCAATTGACAGCAAAAATCAAGGCGGCGACATTAGCTCGCACAATTAAACGATTGGAGACAGCGGCATGTCGCACACCTTATCGAAGGGGGTGGCAACGGCCTTTGCCATTGCCCCTTTCCTGGTTGCATGTGGTGGGGGGGACGGCGGCGCACCCGCGCCGATCAATGCGCCCCAATGTTCCGGATCCAGCTGCGGCACGCAAGGGCCGCCGCCGTCACAGCCCATCAACGGTGCGCTGTGCCCGGCCAACGCCGACATCGTGAAGAGCACGTACCTCGGCGGCGCCGGTAGCGGCGAGATCGTCAGCGTCAACATCGACGCGGTGGCGATGACCTACACGCTCAAGTGGCTCGAATCGCCGATTCCGCTCGCGACCGGCACGGTCACGCCGAGCCGCGTCGGCACGACGATCACCGGCGCAGTCATGCACCCGCCGACCGGCGTGCTGCCGACCGCGGAGCAGACGCGCTGCGCGTTCATCCTGACGCCCGGCACGGGCAAGGCGCCGAGCGGCGCCACCTACTCGACGGCCGCCGACTTCAACCAGGCGAACCCGCCGATGCTGCTGGTCGGCATGGGTGTCGCGGGCGGCGGCATTCCGGGCGCGACGATCCAGTACGACGGGCTGACGATCATCCCGGGCGTGCTCCAGAACATCGGCCAGGTGCCGAAGCGACACTTCGACTTCTATCCGTTCCTCGGCTTCGCAAACACGACGACGGATATCTCGAAGCTGCCGGGCACGTACAACGCGCTGCTCTACCACCTCGTGCCGTCGAGCAACTACGCGACGAAGGGTTCGAACTCGAGCGAGACGTTCGACACGAACGGCGCGTGTACGTCGAGCGGCTCAGGCGGCTGCCAGACGACCGGCGACCCGTGGAAGGCAAGCGCGAACGGCGGCTACTTCGACAGCACGAAGGCCCCGCAGATACTGCCACAGACGCAGCTGCCGACCGGCGCGACCGGCAAGTCGGCGACCGCGCACATGGTGATCGGCCAGCTCAACGGCGCGACGGTGCCGGTGATCGTACGCACGGGCAACGTGAACCTCGGCACGCCGCCGCTGCACCTCGATGCGCAGGTCGACGACGAATCGGGCATCGCGGTGCTCGGCGCGGCGACGGCGATCACGTCGGGCGCGATCGACGGCGGTTACGCGGGCGCGGATTCGAACTTCAAGTACACGGCCGCGCTGATCCGCGGCAGCAACGCGTCGTTCATCAACCCGAGCACGCAGGCCGAGGAAGACGGCTTCACGCTCGACTACGGCCAGGCGACGCCGGGCCTGCTGAACGCGACGACGATTCCGAAGAGCGGCTCGGCCGCATCGGGCGTGGTGATCGCGACGGGCGGCCTGTATGCGGCGCTGATCCAGGGCACGGTGAACGGCGGCGTCACGCCGACGTCGGCGAATTCGACGACATCGTCGACCCCGTACTTCGGCGTGGGCGCGCAGATCAGCAAGTAGCGACGAGGGCGCGGCGGCGGCCTGCCGCCGCCGCGTGACGCAGGGAAGGCACGAAGGCGCTCGGCACGGCGCAAGCAGGACGAGCACGACCAACAGAAGCGGCCGACAGGGAGCTGGCCGCCGCACAAGACAAATCTGGAGGAGCAACATGAAGCGCAACCTCATTCTGGCGGCGGCCTTTGCCGCCCCCCTTCTTTCCGCCTGCGGCGGCAGCGGCAGCGGCGGCGACAACCCGCCCCCGCTCGTCGAAGACCGGCTCTGCCCCGCCACGCTCGACTACAACACCGTATTCACGGGCGGCGCGGGCAGCGGCGAACTCGCGAAAGTCCAGCTCGACACGACCAAGATGACCTGGCAGGTCACCTATGTCGAATCGGCGGTGCCGCAAAAGACCGGCACCGTCACGCCGACCCGCGCGGGCACCGTCGACAGCGGCACGCTCACGCAGGAAACGCTGCTGCCGACCAACAAGCTGAACCAGTGCGCGTTCCGGCTGAACGGCGCGAGCCTCGATGCGTCGCGTCCGGCACGCATCTTCGTCGGCTTCGGCGTCGCGGGCGGCACGATCCCCGGCAAGGAAATCCAGTTCGACGGCGTGCTCGGCCAGGCCGCGGTGCCCGATACGAAGTTCCCGTACTACCCGTTCATCGGCTTCTCGTCGATCGAAACCGACATCACGAAGGTCGCGGGCACGTACAGCCACGTCGGCTTCGGCGAAGTGCCGTCGCAGAAGTTCGCGCCGGCGTCGATCGACGCGAAGGTGACGATCAACGCGGACGGCACGTGGACCAAGTGCGACACGACCGGCCAGTTCGCCGGTGGCGCCTGCGCGCAGCAGGGCACGAACTTCGTGCAGTCGGCCGACGGCAGCGGCGCGTTCCAGTCGAACAACTACGCGAGCCAGCTGAAGCCGACGCTGTCGGCGACGCCGCAGGGCAAGGGCTTCATGATCGTCGGCAAGCTGCGCAACCAGCTCGTGCCGATCCTCGTGCGCACGGGCGTCGCGAACCCGAACCCGACGCCGGACGCCAACGGCGTGCCGGGCCTCACCGCCGACGACGAATCGAGCATCTCGATCCTCGCGCCGCAGACGGCCGTCGCGCTCGGCTCGCAGAACGGCGAGTACATCGGCGTCGACAGCCAGTTCGACTACCGGACCACCGCGCTGATCGACAAGCAGGCCACGCTGCTCGATCCGTTCAACGCGTCGCAGGCCTCGCTCGCGACCGCGCTCGATCTCGACTACACGCAGAAGGTGCCGGGCACGGTCACGACGATTCACACGGGCTCGGGCAGCACGTCGCCGACCGGCAAGTTCATCTTCACGGGTGGCGTGTTCGGTTTCCTCGACAACGCGGGATCGACGCCGTATTTCACGATCGGCGCATTCGTCCAGTAAGCGGAGGGAAGAGCCGTGATGAAGAAGACCCTTCTCTGCGCGGCGGCCGGCGCCGCCGCCGTGGCGCCGCTCGCGGCGCACGCGCAGAGCGCCGGTAGCAACGTCGTGACGCTGGGCTGGTTCCACATCATGCCGCAGCAGAGCAGCACGCCGATGACGACCAACGTCGCGCCGACGCCGATCAACACGCCGCTGCGGCTGCCGCCGTCGTTCACGTCGCCGGGCACCGGGCTGCACACGAGCGGCGCCGACACCGTCGGCCTGACGGTCAGCCACTTCCTGACCGACCATATCGCGGTGACATCGGTGGCCGGCGTGCCGCCGGTGTTCAAGGTCTCGGGCCAGGGCACGATCAAGCCGCCGGGCCCGGCCGGCGCGCTCGGCACGCAGAACATCGGGCTGGGCTCGGTCAACCCGATCGTGAAGAGCGTGCGGCAGTGGAGCCCGGCGGCGATCCTGCAGTACTACTTCGGGGCGGCGAACGCGAAGTTCCGGCCGTTCCTCGGCCTCGGCGTGTCGTACAACTGGTTCAGCGACCTGCAGCTCAACACGAACTTCATCAAGCAGACGCAGGACAACCTCGGCGCGGTTCTCGCGGCGGGCGCGGGCAAGCCGGGTACGACATCGGTGGAGGCGAAGGCGTCGTCGTCATGGCAGCCGGTGTTCAACGCGGGCCTGCAGTACAACATGACGGAGCATTTCGGGCTGATCGCGTCGGTCACGTACATCCCGCTGAAGACGACGTCGACGGTGACGATCAAGGCGGCCGACGGCACGGTGCTCTCGGAGTCGAAATCGGACCTGAAGGCCGACCCGATCATCAGCTACGTCGGGATGACGTACAAGTTCTGAGCGCAGCGACGGACGACGAATGGACGGCCGCGACAAAATCGCAGGCAAAAAAAAGCCCGCCTAAGAGGCGGGCTGAATCCATATCAGAGGAGACATGGAGGAGACAGGTGCAACTATAGCGAAACAGTTTCCGCAATGCAACATTTCCGTAGAGAAAATAAGGATTTTCCCTCGAATGTCGCCTCTAGACCGCCTTTACCGCATCTGACCCCGCCCTGTTTACCCGGTCGAGCACTTCGCCCAGCGCATCGCGCAGCAGCGCGACGGGCCGCACCAGCCGGCCCGGCAGCGCGCCGTGCACGATCCACACGTTGATCCGCGTCTCCAGCCCCACCGTTTCCACCACCCTCAGCGCATCGCGATGCGCGCTGCGCGCCAGCGCGTTCGGCGCCGCGATGCCGATGCCCGCGCCGCGCGCGACGAGCGACAACTGCAGCTCCGAGCCGAACGCCTCGACCGCGACGTCGAACGGCAGCCCGGCCGCGCCGAGCATGCGGCTCAGCGCCGAGCGCATCCCGCAGCCGTCCTGGCTCAGCACCCACGGAAAACCCGACAGCGTGTCGATCGACAGCGGACCGTCCGGCAGCGGGTAGTCGCGCGCGGCGACGAGCACCGTCGGCTGCGTGCCGATCAGCGTCGACGCGAACGTGTCGGGCAGCGTCGAACTGGCCGGCACCATGACGGCCGCGACGTCGAGCGTCCCCCGCTCGACGCCTTGCATCAGCGCCGGCGACCAGCCGGCCGTCACCCGCAGCGTGAGGCGCGGAAACGCGTCACGCAGCCGGTCGATCGGCTGCTCGAGCGCCAGCTCGGACAGGAACGGCGGCACGCCGATGCGCAGCTCGCCCGACGGCTCGCTGTCCGGCGCGCCCGCCGCCATCAGCTCGTCGACCGCGCCCAGCACGTTGCGCGCGAGCGCGTAGACGTCGCGCCCGGCGGCGGTCGGCTTCAGCGGCTTGCTTTGCCGCTCCAGCAACGGCATGCCGAGCAGCGTTTCGAGGTTCTGCACGCGCCGTGTCAGGCCCGGCTGCGTCAGGTGGAGCTTCGCGGCCGCGGCGACCATCGACCCGCTGTCGACCACCGCGACGAATGCCTGGAGATCACGCGTATTCAAAACAAACTCGCATAATCATGTTAGAGATATTTCAATTGTCGCATAAACATCGGGCACCTACGATGGGGACTTCTTCGACCCACTCGCCAGGCTTCCGATGAACTGCCCTGCCAACCCCTGCCCCGCCGCCGCGCGCCCACCCGTCAGCGCGCCGGCCGGCACGCCGCCCGCGCTGAGCGCCGGCATGACACTGTTCTTCGCCGCGACGGTCGGCGTGATCGTGATGGACCTGTTCGCCGCGCAGCCGCTGACGGGCCCGATCAGCGCCGACCTGCACCTGCCGCCCGGCTTGTCCGGCCTCGTCGCGATGCTGCCGCAGCTCGGCTACGCGGCCGGGCTCGTGCTGCTCGTCCCGCTCGTCGACCTGCTCGAGAACCGCCGCCTGATCGTCACGACGCTGGCCGCGTGCGCGGCCGCGCTCGCGCTGCCGGCGTTCACGCGGTCGGGCACCGTATTCCTGCTCGCGACGCTCGTGGCCGGCGCCGCGTCGAGCGTGATCCAGATGCTCGTGCCGATGGCCGCGTCGATGGCGCCCGAGGCGCAGCGCGGCCGCGCGGTCGGCAACGTGATGAGCGGGCTGATGCTCGGCATCCTGCTGTCGCGGCCGCTCGCGAGCCTGATCGCGGGCTCGGCCGGCTGGCGCGGGTTCTACGTGCTGGCCGCGCTCGCGAATGCCGCGATCGCCGTGGTGCTCTCGCTGCGCCTGCCGTCGCGCACGCCGTCGATCTCGGCCGGCTACCGCACGCTGCTTGCGTCGATGGGGCGCCTGCTCGCCGACGAGCCGGTGCTGCGCCGGCATGCACTGTCGGCCGCGCTCGCGATGGCCGCGTTCAGCGCATTCTGGACCGCGGTCGGGCTGCGGCTCGCGCAGCCGCCGTTCGGCCTCGACCTGCACGGCATTGCGCTGTTCGCGTTCGCCGGCGCCAGCGGTGCGATCGTCACGCCGCTCGCGGGCCGTGCCGGCGACCACGGCCATGGCCCGGCCGCGCAGCGGATCGCGCACGTCACGATGCTCGTGGCGCTTGTCTTGCTCGGCATCGCGGGCGCCGGCTGGTTCGGCTTCGACGCACACCTGCATCGCGGCCTCGCGCTCGCGCTGCTGGCCGGCGGCGCCGCGCTGCTCGACGCGGGCGTCATCGTCGACCAGACGATCGGCCGCCGCGCGATCAACCTGCTGAACCCGGCCGCGCGCGGCCGCCTGAACGGACTGTTCGTCGGGCTGTTCTTCATCGGCGGCGCGCTCGGCGCGGCGCTCGCAGG
>NZ_JAAGPC010000182.1:0-246 GCF_017104595.1 Burkholderia sp. Tr-20390
TGGGCGGGTCATTAAAAAAAAAAAAAAAAAAAAAAATAGAAAGAAGAGAAAGGACAAAAAAAATGAATTCAGATGATGATCCGATCTAGAATGACATCTATGTTAATGATCTGCGGCAAATTGTGCTGCACGATGCAAACGTATCCTCTCATATAGGAAGCAGAGAGTATCACTGCGCTAGTGTCCGAGCTTTGTATATTCACTAGCACGTGCAACTGATGTAGTTCTAACGTACTAATTAAGTAA